>JBDTEH010000221.1:0-17892 GCA_039922635.1 Kofleriaceae bacterium
CGCGGTCGTCGGCTCGCTCGCGAGCCGCGCCGACGTCCTCGTCACCCATGCCTCGGTCACCGAGCGCGAGCTCGCGCTGCTCGGCCTCGCGGGGCTCCGCGATGCCCACGCGATCGCGCTGGCGTTGCGCGAGTTCCTCGCCGCGGCGCTCGAACGCGTGCGGCCGGCGTGGCAGCGTGGCGAGCTCGTCCCGCTCGAGCTCGCGCCGCTTCACGTCGCGGGCGGCGACGGCTGCGAGGGCGGTGGCCTGCTCTATCACCGGCCGTCCAACCCCGCGACGGGCGCGTTGTTCGACAAGCTGCGGCCGCGCCGGTTCGATCCGCGCACGCTGCCCCGCGGCCTGACCCAGATCGCCGGGCACTCCGGCCACGCCAAGTGCGTCTACGAGCTCGGCGAGTGGGTCACCCCCGCGGCCCGCGCGCGCAAGCATGGCGGCGTTCGCACGTTGATCGTCGACGGCGATCACGTGACCTACGACCTCGTCACCGCGCACGCGCCGTTCCCGATCGCGAGGGGCTCGGACATCGCGGAGCTCGTCCTGGTCGACGGGGAGATGCGCCGGGTCGCGACCGACGAGATCGAGCTGCTCCCGATCGCCAGCCTCGCCTAGATCAGGCCCCGCGCGCGCAGCGCCGCGAACAGCTTCTCGCGGCCGTTGCCCGTCACCAGCTCGCCGTGCGCCATCGCGATGTTCTCGATCGGCCACGCGAGCACGCGCTCGATCGATCGGTGAAATGCCGGCAGGTCCTCGACCCAGCGGCGCCACATCCGCGGCACCGCGAAGTGCTTGTAGACGCCGAGCGCGCGCAACGCGAGCGGGGCGAGGGCGCCCTTGGGCCGCATGATCGCGAACGCGAGGTCCGCGGTGTAGAGCGTGCGCGACGGGTGGTGGAAGAACACCACCTCGTTGCGCTTCGGGACGCCGTCGAGCACCGCGAACGACAGCGCGTCGTCGTGCGGCCACGGATCGCGGCCGAACACGCGCGCGTCCTTGAACTCGGGCAGCTTGGTCGCGAAGCCCTCCGGTCCCCACAGCTCGGTCGGCTCGAGCCGCTGTACGGCCTGCGCGAGCCGCTTGTGATGGAGCAGGCTCGGCTCGACGAGCACCACGTGCTTGCCCGCGCACGCCGCGAGCTCGGGCCGGGTCCCGACCGGCGACACCAGCACCGCTTTGGTCGCGGTCTCGACGAGCATCGAGTGCAGCGGGATCACGACGCCCGGGAGGATGCGCAGCTCGCTCTTGAACATCCGGAGGTTCGACACGAGCGCGGGCACGTGCGCGAGTTGTTCGGAGCTCGACGTGGTTTCGCGGGTCATGCTCTCCGAGAGAAGCACGCCGCGGGCCAGGGCCGGGTGCGCGCTCGCGAGACGGCGTGCGGTAGGATCGCGCCGTGCCATTTCATCTCCGCGACGTCGTCGGCTATCTCGATGCCACGCTCGAGATCGATCGGTTCCGCGATTACGCTCCCAACGGTCTCCAGGTCGAGGGCGCGCTCGAGGTCGAGCGGGTGGTCACGGGCGTGTCTGCCTCGGCCGAGCTGATCGGCCGCGCGGTCGAGCTCGAGGCCGATCTGATCGTCGTCCACCACGGGCTGATCTGGGGGAGCGGGCTCTCCAAGATTTCCGGACCGACCGCGCGCCGGCTCACGTTGCTGCTCGGCAACGAGGTCTCGCTCGCGGCGTACCACCTGCCGCTCGACCACCATGCACGCCTCGGCAACAACACCGGGCTGTGCGATGCGCTCGCGCTCGGGCCGCAACGCGAGGCTTTCGGTGACGTCAAGGGCGTGGCCCTCGGGGTCGCTGGCACGTGGCCCCAGCCGCTGTCGCGCGACGAAGCGATCGCTCGGATCGCGGGTGGCGTACTCGGCGGTCAGCTGCCGCGGTTCGTGTTTCCGTTCGGGCCGAGCGTCGTGCGCAAGGTCGGCGTGTGCTCGGGCGCGGCCTCGGATCTGCTCGAGGCCGCCGCGGCGGCGCACTGCGATCTCTATGTCACCGGCGAGCTCGCCGAACGCGCGGGCGATCTCGCGCGCGAGCTCCAGATCACGCTGGTCGCCGCCGGGCACGTCGCGACCGAGGTATTCGGGCCGATGCGGCTGGCCGACGAGCTGCGCAGGACGTTTCCCGGCCTCCACGCCGAGTTCGTGGCGGTTCCGAACCCGCTATAGTGCGCGCGTGACGACCTCGCCTCCGATCCGCCTGCCGTCGGGCGTCCGCGATTTCTTGCCGCGCGCGGCCGCACGCCGCCGCGACCTCGCCGAGCGCGTGATGGACGTGTTCGAGTCGTGGGGCTACGCGCGGCTGATCACGCCGATGTTCGAGTGTGCCGACGTGCTCGAGCGCGGGCTCGGCGCCGGTGCGAAGGCCGCGGCGATCCGCTTCGTCGAGCCGGGCACCGGGGAGATCGTCGCGCTGCGTCCCGATATCACGCCGCAGATCGCGCGGGTCGTCGCGACCCGGATGGCCGACGTGCCGGGCCCGATCCGGCTGTGTTACGAGGGCGCGGTCAGCAGGCTCACCGGCGATCGCGGTCAGCGCGAGATCCTGCAGGCGGGGATCGAGCTCGTCGACGATCACGACGCCGGCGATGCCGAGGTCCTGGCGGTCGCGACCGCGGTGCTCGAGCGGCTCGGGCTCGAGGTCCACCTCGATGTCGGTCACGTCGCGCCCGCGCGCCACGTCCTCGATGCCGCACCGGATCCTGCGGCCCGTGCGGCCCTGGTCGCGGCGATCGCGCGCAAGGATCGCGCGGGCGTCCGGGTCGCGGCGCGCGCGTTACCCGATGCGGTCGCGTCGCTCGCCGGCGAGCTCGTCCAGCTGTGGGGCCCGGCGGCGGCGACGCTCGCACGCGCGCGAGCACTCGCGTGGCCGGAGCCGGTCCACGCGGCGTTCACGGAGATCGAGCACACCCTCGCGACCCTCGAGCACCTCGTCGGCGCGCGCGACCGCCCGATCGCGGTGTCGATCGACTTCGGCGATCTGCGTGGCTTCGACTACTACACCGGCATGCGGTTCGCCGGGTACGCGACCGGTGCCCCCGATGCGATCCTCCGCGGTGGCCGCTATGACGAGCTGATCGGGCGCTACGGCCGGCCCGCGCGCGCGACCGGGTTCGCGATCGACCTCGAGGCGGTCGCGGAGGCTCAGCGTGGGGCGGGGATCGCGCTCCCCGTGGCTGCGCTCGGGGTCGCGACCCCGGATCCGGTGCTCGCGAACCAGCTTCGCGCGGCCGGCGTGCGCGCGGTCGTGCAAAATGCCGTGGTGCCGGCCTGGCTTCGCGGCGCGGGCCTCGATGCGGCGATCACGGGCGATCGGATCGCCTTTGCCGACGATCGCGTGGTGACGGCCGATCACGCGATCCAAGCTGCCCGAGCAGGGGACACCGCGTCGCTGATCGCGCTATTAAAGGGCTGATGTCGGTCGTCATCGTCGTCGGTGCCCAATGGGGTGATGAGGGCAAGGGCAAGGTCGTCGATCTGTTCACGGAGCGCGCGGATGTCGTGGTGCGCTACGGCGGCGGCGCGAACGCGGGCCACACGCTCGTGATCGATGGCCAGAAGCTCGTCACCCACCTCGTGCCCAGCGGGGTCTGCCACCCCGGCAAGGCGTGCGTGTTGGGGGACGGCATGGTGATCGATCCGCACACGCTGCTCGACGAGATCGCCGAGTGCCAGCAGCGCGGCCTGCTGCTCCAGAACGAGCTCTTGATCGGGCTCGGCGCCCACGTGATCTTGCCGTACCACAAGCTGGTCGATGGCCTGCGCGAGGATCACGGCGCGAAGCGCGGCAAGGCGATCGGCACCACGCGGCGAGGCATCGGCCCGGCGTACGAGATGAAGGCCGCGCGCCGCGGCATACGGATGCGAGATCTGCTGAGGCCGGAGCGGTTCGCCGCGCTCGTCGAGGCGAACGTCGACGACCTCGCACCGGTGATCGAGCACCTCGGCGGGACCCGCCCGTCGGCCGACGAGATCCGGGGCTGGACCCGCGATGCGCTCGCCGCGGGCGAGAAGCTACGCGCGCACACCGGCGATGCCGGCCGCCACGTCGCCCGCGCGATCCAGCAAGGTCACCACGTCCTGTTCGAGGGCGCGCAGGGCTGCCTCCTCGACCTCGATCACGGCACGTATCCCTACGTGACGTCGTCGTCGACGATCGCGGCCGGAGCGTGTCAGAGCGCGGGCATCGGCCCGACCCAGATCGATCACGTCGTCGGCATCACGAAGGCGTACGCGACCCGCGTCGGCGAGGGCCCGTTCCCGACCGAGCTCCACGGTGAGGTCGGCGAGCGGCTGCGCAAGGCCGGCGGTGAATACGGCGCGACGACCGGTCGGCCCCGGCGGTGCGGCTGGCTCGATCTGCCCGCGCTGCGCATGGGCGTGCGGCTCTCGGGCATGCAATCGCTCGCGCTCACCAAGCTCGACGTGCTCGCCGACATGGGCGAGGTTCAGGTCTGCGTCGCCTACAAGCTCGACGGCAAGGAGCTCGACGAGCCTCCGACCGATCCCGATGACCTGTCGCGCGCCGAACCTATATATGCGCGGCTGGCCGGATGGGCCAGGTTGCCGAGCGATGCTCGGGACGTCACCGATCTGCCCGCGCCCGCACGGGCCTACGTCGAGACCATCGAGCGTATGGCCGGGGTGCCGTTCTGTCTCGTCTCGGTCGGACCCGATCGCAACGAGACCATCCGCCTACATGATCCTTTTGCCTGAGCACAATGATACGATTTTTCTCCAAGCCGCCGTCCAGCTGGGGGTCATAGCTGGCGGGGCGGTTGGTTTTCGCGCCCATAGGAAACGCCCATGAAGATCGTCTGTGATGCCTGCCAGGCCAAGTACTCGATCTCTGACGACAAGGTCCAAGGCAAGGTCTTCAAGATCCGCTGCAAGAAGTGCAGCAATATCATCGTCGTGCGCGGCGGTGCCGGAGCTGCCGAGCCCGCACCCGTCGCACAGGAGAAAGACACCCGGGTCTACGACTACGGCTATGACGGCGCGCCCGGCGAAGCCGCAGCGGCCGACGACGCCGTTTGGCACCTCGTGATCAATCAAGATCAGGTCGGCCCGATGACCGTCGCGGAGGTCCAGCAGCGGTTCGCCGCGGGCGAGGTCGACGGCGAGTCGTTCACCTGGCGCGAAGGGTTCGCGGACTGGTTGCCGCTGTCGCAGGTCGACGCGTTCGCCGGCCTGGTCGCCTCGGGCTCGACGACCAACGCGATCAGTGGAGGTGGTGGCGCGGCGGCGATCGGCGCGATGTTCGGGTCCGGAGATGACGCCGGTGGGACCACGCGTAGCGATCCGGGCGACCTGTTCGCGGCGGCGAGCAGCTCGTCGCGCTCGCCGGCGCACGACGAAGACGATGGCGGCGACCTGTTCGGCTCCAAGCCGGCGGCCGCATCGAACGCGGCCGCATCGGCGGCGAGCTCCAAGCTGCGGGGCGAGCGCAACGAGAACTCGGTGCTGTTCTCGCTCAATAACCTCGCACAGCTCGCGAGCGACAAGCCTGCGATCTCGGCACCGTCGTCGCAGAGCGGCGCGGGTCACGCGACCGGCGCGGCCGGTGGCGAAGGCTCGGGCCTCATCGATATTCGCTCGATGGCGAGCGCGTACATGGGCGGCGGTGGCGCGGCGATGGGCAAGCCCCAGACCGCGTCCTCGATCGGCTCGATCGACGATCTTCCGGTGTTCGGCGGCGGTGGCTTCTCGGAGCCCGCCGTGCTCGTGCCGACGGTGTCGCGCGCCGCGAACAACAAGATGATGTACATGATGATCGCCGCGGTGAGCCTGCTCGCCGTCGTCGCGATCATCATGGTCGTGATGCTGATGAAGGGCGGCAACAAGAGCCCCGCGGCGACGAGCGGCTCGAACACGGTCGCGATGGCCGAGCCCGGCAGCGCGGCCAAGCCCGAGAACTCCGCCGAGAAGGACACCGAGAAATCCGACACCAAGCCCGACACCGCAGTCGCGACCGGCTCGGATACGGCCAAGCCGGAGCCCGAGGCGAAGAAGCCGGAGCCGACGGCGGCGGAGGCGAAGAAGCCGGAGCCGACGGTGGCCAAGCACGAGACACACGAGACGCACAAGGCCTCGATCCCGACCCATACGGCGCCCAGGCCAGAGCACAAAGAGGCCGTGGCCGCGAAGCCCGACACCGGCGGCAGCTGCGACGAGGTGTCGTGCGTCCTCAACAACTACGAAGGCGCGTGCTGCTCGAAGTTCCGCAAGGGCGGCGCGAAGCCCTCGGTTGGCGCGAAGCCCTCGGGTGGAGGCGATCTTCCCGACAGCCTGGATCGCGGCATGATCTCGTCGGCGATCGCGAACGTGAAGGCGCGCGTGAGCGGGTGTGGCGATCGGTCTTCGGCCAAGGGCAAGGTCAAGGTCCACGTCAAGGTCGGCGGTGACGGCCGCGTGTCGGGCGTCGCGATCGAGAGCTCGCCCGACGCCTCGCTCGGTGCATGCGTCGCCGCGGCGGTGCAACGAGCGTCGTTCGCGAAGACCCAGCACGGTGGCTCGTTCAGCTACCCGTTCGTGTTCTAGCGCTTCCCTCCCCGCCGCGAACGGGGTTAACTTCACGGGTCGACGGCGGGTCCAAGCGCCGTGCGACCCCTCCGTGTCATGGACGCTACGCAGCTGCAAGAGCGCCCCTTCGAGCAGGTCCTCACGACCCTGCGCGTCGAGGTCGTCGACGGGCCCGACAAGGGCAAGCACGCGACCTCGAACGAGACATTGTCGATCGGAACGGCGAAGGACAACTCGCTCGCGATCGGCGACTTCACCGTCTCGCGCTATCACCTCGAGCTCACCGTCAAGGCGAGCGGCATCGCGATCACCGACCTCGGGTCGACCAACGGAACCTACGTGGGCGCCGTGCGGATCGAACGCGCGGTCGTCCAGCCCGGCACGCTCGTCAGGCTCGGAGGCACCACGATCCGGCTCGACGACGCCGGCAAGCAAACGGTCCGCCACGACGGCCGCAGCCACGAGCTCGCCGGCATGCTCGCGCGCTCGGCGCAGATGGTGCGGTTGTTCGGCGATATCGAGCGTGTCGCGGCGACGCCGACCTCGGTCCTGGTCGTCGGCGAGTCCGGTACCGGCAAGGAGCGGGTCGCCGAGGCGATCCACGCGAAGTCACCGCGCGCCTCGGGCCCGCTGGTCACGATCGACTGCGGAGCGCTCGCGTCGACGTTGCTCGCGAGCGAGCTGTTCGGCCACGAGCGCGGCGCGTTCACCGGCGCGGATCGCATCCACGTCGGCGCGTTCGAGCGCGCGCAGGGAGGCACGATCTTCCTCGACGAGATCGGCGAGCTGCCGCCGGCCGATCAGGTCGCGCTGCTCGGGGTACTCGAGCGCAAGCGGTTTCGCCGGGTCGGCGGCACGGTCGAGGTCCCGGTCGACGCGCGCGTGATCGCGGCGACCAATCGCGACCTGCGCTCCGAGGTCAACAACGGCCGGTTCCGCCACGATCTCTATCACCGGCTCGCGGTCGTCGTGATGCGGCTGCCGCCGCTGCGCGAGCGCCGCGAGGACATCACGCTGTTGATCGAACACTTCGCGAAGGAGCTCGGCGCGGCCGGCCCGATCGAGGCGGTGTTCGACGCCGATACCCTCGCGCGCTGGGCGAAGCACCCGTGGCCGGGCAACATCCGCGAGCTGCGCAACGCGGTCGAGGCGATGATCGTGGTCGGCACGATGCCCCAGATGCACGAGGAGCAGGCCGCGGAGCCCGGCGTGCGCGAGCCGCTCGGCGCGTACAAGGACTCTCGCGCGCGCCTGGTCGGTGACTTCGAGCTCACCTACCTGACCCGCTTGATGGCCGAGGCGAACGGCAACGTGTCGCAGGCGGCGCGAATCGCGAAGATGGACCGCTCGCACTTGATCGATCTGTTGCGCCGCCACCAGCTCAAGAGCTGACGCTCGTCACCGGGGCGCGCCGGAGACCGAGACGCGGAGGTTGTTGAGCGGGGTGTCGCCGGCCAGCGGCGTCATCGGCTTGAAGGTCTGGAACACGTGCAGCGTCGGATCGACCGAGGACAGCGCGACATCGAGCGTGAGGTTGGTATCGATCGTCACGATATCGGGCTGATGATCGCCGTCGATGTCGCGCACGATCACCGCGAGGATCGTGCACGTCGTGCACGGATCGGGGGTGAGCGGCAGCCGCTCGTACGCGATCGTCTGATCGGGGTGCACGTCGATCGCGTACAGCTCGCGGACCTGCGTCGGGTAATCGAACGGCGCGGCCAGGATGCGCGCTCCGCTGCCGGTGGGCAGGATCGCACCGTTGAACGCGGTGTTCGTCGGGTCGCAGGCGTGCGTGGTGGAGGGCGGATCGCAATCGAGGTCGACGAACGGGGCCGCGCCGATCGCACCGGTGTGGACGCGGATCGAGTTGCCGAACGCGACGACATCGAGCGTGCCGTCGCCGTCGAGGTCGGCCCACGCCACGGAACGCACCGGGCCGGACGCCCCCGGCGTGTTGTTCGCGTCGAACGCGGCCTGAACATCTTCATCGAGCTCGCGGTCGCGCCGATCGTTCGCGGGACCGTTCGTCATCACCTTGTAGGTCGCGCCCTGGGTGACGACGCCATCGGGATAGCCATCGAGCAGGCCGTGCGCGTCGGTCGTCGCACCGAACGACATCCGCGTCGATACGTTGATGTCGAGATCGCGGGGTGCGTCGTCGAGATCGAGCTTGATCACCTCGACGCCGAGCACGCGGGCGGCGGCGTCCTGATAGTCGAACAGCAGCGTGTCGCGCTGGTCGCGGTCGAAGTCGAGCGACAGCATGTCGTGGTAGTCGCGCGTCGGATCGACCTCCAGGACCTGGTGGCTCGTCGAATTCTCGAGCACGACCTCGCCGGCGTTTGCGAACCCGGCGAACCGTGGCTCGTCATCGCCGGGCGGGGGGGCGAGGTAGGCGACCATCGTGACCAGCTCGTCATGGAGCTGTGCCGACCAGGTCGTGCCGTCGAAGCGCAGGTCCCACATCTCGGGCGGGCGCGAGCCACGCTGCGCGGTCAACGCGATCCGCGTATCGCACGTCACGTCGGGGCAACTGCGTTGCGCCTCGACCACGCACGCTTCGCTCCACCCCGCGATGCAGCACGCCGGCAACGACGCGCACACGGTCGCGGCACAACCGTCCGCCGGAGCCGGCGGCTGGCCCGCGGCGCAATAGTCGAGCGGCGTGACGTAGCCGGCGAAGCACGAGCCCGAGAGCTCCGCGGAGTGCGACGCGTAGCTCCGCTGCGTCACCGGGCACGCCGGATCGTACTGAGTGCACCGATGCGAGTCCCGCTCGCACCGACCGCCTTCGCCGAGGTTGCAGTCGGTGTCGCGCGTGCATTCGTAGTGATCTTGCACGCACGCCGCGAGCGCGGCGGCGCACGCGAGCCCGACCAGCGCGCGCGTCACAGCGGTCGCTCCCACAGCAGCGCGAGGCCGTGGCCGTCGTCGACGGGGTGGACCTCGAAGCTCTGGACCAGGTGCAAGCGGTAGCGCAGCACCGCGGTCGCGAGCGCGCCGACCCCGGCGGCGAAGCAGCCCGCGGCACTCCACTGCGCGAGCCGCGCGTGGTGGACACGGCTGTCGTATTGATCGAGCGTGCCGCCGCGGTCCTGCGCGAGGTGGTGCGCGTAGTACAGCAGGGCGCCTCCCCCGGCGCCGGCGAGCGCGGCGGTTGCGACGAAGCTGGTGTCGATCCCGTCCCATTCGCGGTGGGGTGGCGGCGGTGGCGGTGGTAGCGGCGGTGGCTTGGGACGATCGAGCTCGATCCGCGCGGCGCCGATCGCCTGCTGCGCGAGCGCGACCTGCTCGGGCGTCGCGGCCGTCGCGGTGAAGCGCTCGTAGTAGTCGATCGCGGCCTGATAGTGATGCAGGTGAAACTCGACCTGACCGAGCGCGAACAGCAGCTCCGGGACCGGCTGGAGGCGGTACGCCGCGAGTAGCTCCTCGCGCGCGTGCACGAAGTCGCCGGCCGCATAGAGCTGGCGGACCTTGGCGAGGTGCCCGGCGAGCTCGGGCGACGTTGCCGGTAGGGCGGGGGCGGGACCGTCCGCGCGCGCGGGCATCGCCCATGCGAGCGCGACAGCCAGGCTCAACACGCGGATCACGGTGACGGTGTTGTACCGGAACCCTTGTCGGTCGGGAGCAGCATGGACGGCTTCCATTCGACGTTTGCCGGGTGTGCGGCCGATCCGGCCGAGCCCGTGGCGGGCGCCGAGTCGTCGGGGGGTGGCTCACGGACCACCGGGTTCGACTCGGCCGCGGCTGGCTTGGTTAGATGGTGATGGTGAGCGTGTGACACCGACCGCGGATGCGCGGGTGATGACGACTCCGCGGGGCGCTCGGTCTCGGTCGCCGTTGGCGCTACCGGCACCGCTACCGCCGAGGCAGCATGGAGCACCGGGGCGGGCAGGGTCGCGTGATGGGGCGGCGGGGCATCGCCGCCATGCAGCGCGAGCACCGCCCCGATCCCGATCCCGATCAGCGAGCCGCCGATCACGTAGGGGAGCCAGCGCCAGGGCGTGGGCCGCGGGGCCCGCGCCGGCACGCGCGGCGGCGAATCCTCCTCGGCCGCGCCGTCGGCCGGGCCGAACGTCTCCAACAGCTCTGGTTCGGCCTCGACGTCGAGCTCGATCACGGAGACCAGCGACGGCTCGTGCTCGGGCGGCGTGATGATGGTCGTGGCCGCGATCCAGGGCGCGGGGCGTGCGCCGACCACCTCCTCGACGGTGCGTGCGAGCCATCGCGACCCGACCACGAGTCCCTGCGCCGCGGCGAACGCCTCGAGCGCATCGGCGAGCGCCTTCGCGGTCGCGAACCGCGCGCCCGGATCCTGCGCGACCGTCGTCATGATGATGTCGTCGAGCGAGCTCGGCAGGCTCGGCTCGAGCTTCCGGGGCCGCGTGATCTGCCCCGACAGCACGCGGTGCAGCGATGCGACGTCGTTATCGGCCCAGAACAGGCGCTGATGGGTCGCGAGCTCGTACAGGATCACGCCGAGCGCCCACAGATCGGCGCGGCGGTCGAAGGCGTGGCCCCGGCACTGCTCCGGCGCCATGTACGTGACCGTGCCGTGCATCGAGCCCGAAAGCGTCGAGACCCGCGTCTCCTTGGCGATGCCGAAGTCGGCGACCTTGACCGCACCATCGAGGCCGAGCAGCACGTTGGCGGGCGAGATGTCGCGGTGCACGAGGCCGAGCGGATCGCCTCGTTCGTCGACGAGTTGATGGGCATCGTGGAGGCCGCGCGCGACATCGATCACGATGCCGAGCGCGATCGCGAGCGGCATCGTGCGGACCTGACCGGGAACCTCGGTCTGCATCAGATCGCGGAGCGAGGTCCCCTGGATGTACTCGAGTGCGAGGTAGTCGTAGCCACCATGGTCGAGCTCGACGGTGCCCGCATCGAGCACGGCGACCAGGTTCGGGTGGCGTAGCCGGCCGCCGATCCGGGCTTCACGCCGCAACGACGCGGCGACCGCCGGATCGCCGCGCAGGTGCTCGAGCGGCCGCTTGATCACGACGTGGCGCTGGAAGTTGTAGGCGCGGTCGATCCGCGCGAGATCGATGCGCGCCGAGCCGCCCGCACCGATCGCGCGGATCAGCCGGTACGGACCGACGGTCTCGTCGAGCTCGCGGGCGGGTCGAGTCACGATACTCCCGGCAACGAGCTCGGCGTCGTCGAGCCCGAGGGTTCGGCGGCGGCGCGCACGCGGATCACCCGGACGAGCTCGCCGATCGGACCGCGTGACAGCGCCCACCGCTGCGCGCGCGCGAGCTGGTCGAGGTCGTCGACGAGCGCGCGCGCGGTCTGGTAGCGCCGTGCCGGATCGCGCGCGAGCGCCTGCTTCACGATCGCCGCGAGCTCCACCGGGTAGCCCGGGCGCCGCACCGCCGGATCCGGGACCTCGCCATCGAGGATCTGGCGCATCGCGACCGCGTTCGACGATGCCGAGTACAGCCGGGTCCGGGTCGTGACCTCGAACAACAGCACGCCGAGCGCGAACACGTCGGCGCGGCGATCGATCGCCTCGCCGAGGATCTGCTCGGGCGCCATGTACGGCGCCTTGCCTTTGATCGTGTTCGAGACCGTGTGATAGCTGCGCGAGCGCGCCTTCGCGACGCCGAAGTCGGCGACCTTGACCTCGCCGTGCACACCGAGCAGCACGTTCGAGGGCGAGACGTCGCGGTGGACGAGCTGGAGGGGGTGGCCGTCCTCTCCGCACGCGTCGTGGGCCGCGTCGAGCCCGGTCGCGATCTCGGCGATGATCGCGACGGCGATGTCGTAGCGCGGTGGCGCACGCAAGAACCTGAGCAACGTGCGGAGGTCACAGCCATCGACGTGCTCGCACACCAGGAACGCGCCGCCCTCGAACAGATCGAAGTCGATGGTCTGGACGATGTTGCGGTGGTGGAGGCCGGCGGCGATCCGCGCCTCGTCCACGAACATCAGCGCCACCCGTTCGTCGGCCAACAGCTCGGTCCGGATCAGCTTGATCACGATCGGGCGTTCGAAGCCGTGCTCGCCCAGGACGCGGCCGAGGTAGACCTCGCCCATCCCGCCGCGTGCGAGCAGTTGATCGACGCGATAGCGCCCGAGTTGGGTCAGCACGCGAACCGGATGATGCCATAGACGGCAAGTCGAGCTTCCGGTGGCCGCACGTGTCGCCAGTCTACCGCACGCAGGCGCACGCAGATTCACGTGCTTGGATGGCCTGTTCGATGGCACGAATCACGCACTTCGATCGGGTCACTGGGGCCCCTGCATCGCAGGCACCTCTTCGAGCGGCGGCCGTTCCAGCGGACCGCCGCTCACCACTTTTCGGCGTATACAGCTCACGTGTTGTTCAGCGAGCTCTCGACCACCAGCGCCGCGGTCACCGAGACCAGCGGCCGGCTGAGCAAGATCGAGCTGCTCGCGACGTGCCTGCGCCAGATGTCGGTCGAGGAGCGTACGATCGGGGCGCACTACCTCGCCGGCGAGGTGCCCCACAAGACGCTCGTCGGCCATGCGTTGATCTCGGAGGTGCGGGGCCTGCCGGCGCAGGCTCCGTATCTATCGCTCACCGAGGTCGATCGCCGGCTCGGCGAGATCGCGGCGCTCCGCGGAGCCGGGGCCACGCAGGATCGCAAGGATCGCCTCGGCGCGTTGTTCGCGCTCGCGACCGCGCCGGAGCAGCAGCTGCTCGCGGGGCTCGTGGTCGGCGAGGTCCGCCAGGGCGCGCTCGACGGCCTGGTCCTCGAGGCGATCGCGAAGGCCGGCGAGCTCCCGATCGAGATCGTGCGGCGCGCGTACATGTTGTCGACCGATCTCGGCGAGGTCGCGGCGGTCGCGCTCGAGGGTGGGGCCGCCGAGCTCGGGCGCTACGGCCTCACGCTGTTCCGGCCGATCCTGCCGATGCTCGCGCGGACCGTCGACGATGCAGGGGCGGCGCTCGCCATGCTCGACGGCGAAGCCTCGTTCGAGCTCAAGCTCGACGGGTTTCGCGTCCAGGTCCACAAGGACGGCGACGACGTGCGCGCGTATTCGCGCGGCCTCCACGATGTCTCGCACTTCGCGCCCGAGCTGATCGAGACCGTGCGTGCGCTGCCGGCCCGCCGGCTCGTGGTCGATGGCGAGGCGGTGGTCTACGGCCCGAACCGCGCGCCGCTACCGTTCCAGGACACGATGCGGCGGTTCGGCAAGAAGGGCCTCGAGCTACGCGCGTCGCTACCGCTCTCGCTCGCGCTGTTCGACGTGTTGCTGGTCGACGATCAGTTGCTGATCAACGCGCCTTCACAGCAACGGTTCGCGGCGCTCGCCGAGCTCGGCGGCACGCACGCGGTATCGCGGCTGATCACGAGCGATGCCGCGGAGGCGACGGCGTTCTACGAAGCCGCGGTGGCGAACGGCCACGAGGGCGTGATGGCCAAGGCGCTCGATGCGCCGTACGAGGCCGGCAGTCGCGGCGCGGCCTGGCTGAAGATCAAGCGTGTCCACCACCTCGATCTCGTCGTGCTCGCGGCGGAGTGGGGCAGCGGCCGCCGTAAGGGCCGGCTGTCGAACCTCCATCTGGGTGCGCGCGATGGTGACAGCTGGGTGATGCTGGGCAAGACGTTCAAGGGCCTGACCGACGAGATGCTGGCGTGGCAGACCGCCCAGTTGCTCGCGCGCGAGGTCGAGCGCGACGGCCACGTCGTCCACGTCAGGCCGGAGCTCGTCGCCGAGATCGCGTTCAACGACGTCCAGCGCTCGCCGCGCTATCCCGGTGGGCTGGCGCTACGGCTCGCGCGCGTCGTGCGCTACCGCGACGACAAGACCGCGGCCGAGGCGAACACGATCGACGATGTCCGCGCGCTCGCGATCGCGGCTGGCGTGATCGAAGCGGCGTGAGCGGCGTGAGCGACGCTCGCGGTGAGCGGGCCCGTGATCGCGTGCGCTCGCGCCGACCGAGGTACCGGTCGCGCCTCTAGATATTCGTGACCGCGTCACGGATCTGGACGAGCAGCGCGTCCTTCTGTTCGGCGGCGATGAACGCGGCGCGTACGCCGTTCTCGGCGACCGTGATGATCTCGTCGACGCTCAGGTCGAGCGCGAGGACGGTCTGCAGGTAGTTCTCGGTGAGGTAGCCGCCGAAGTACGCGGGGTCGTCCGAGTTGATCGTGACCGCGACGCCGGCACGCAGCAGCTTCGCGAAGTTGTGCTGCGCGAGGTCGGGGGTGACCTTGAGCGCCTTGTTCGAGAGCGGGCACACCGTGAGCGGGACCTGCGACAGCACGAGCTCGTGGACGAGCGCCGGATCTTCATCGCAGCGCACGCCGTGATCGATGCGCTCGACCTCGAGCAGCGTGAGCGCCTCGCGGATGTACGTGGCCGGGCCTTCTTCACCGGCGTGCGCGACCGCGTGGAGGCCGGCGGCGCGCGCCTGGGCGAACACGCGCTGGAACTTCGAGGGCGGGTTGCCGCGCTCTCCGGAGTCGAGCCCGACGCCGAGGAGCCGATCGCGATAGGGCAGCGCCGCCTCGAGCGTCGCGAGGGCGTCGGCCTCGGAGAGGTGGCGCAGGAAGCACAAGATCAGCCCCGAGGTGATGCCGTAGCGGCTGCGCGCCTCGGCCATCGCGTCGTGGAGGCCATCGATCACCGTCGCCATCGCGAGGCCGCGTGCGGTGTGGGTCTGTGGATCGAAGAATAGCTCGGCGTGCGCGATCCGGTCGGCGGCGGCGCGCGCGAAGTACGCGTCGCCGAGGGCCTTGAAGTCGGCGCGGTCGCGCAGCACGTCGCAGCCGGCGTAGTAGAGGTCGAGGAACGACTGGAGGTCGCCGAACTTGTACGCGGCGCGGACCTCGTCGACCGAGGCATATGGGAGCTTCGCGTCGTGGCGCTGCGCGAGCGCGAACATCAGCTCGGGTTCCAGGGTGCCTTCGATGTGGAGGTGGAGCTCGACCTTCGGTAACCGGCGGATCAGGCTCTCGCGAACGGGGTCCAACATCGGGGGAACATACCTATTGCCGAGGGCAACGGGCGCGGCTACGGTCGCGGACCCGATATGACCGCCGACGGCGCCGTTCCGCCCGCTACGCTTGACAACGCCGCGCCGGGCTCTGCCCGGCAAGGCAGCGCGTTCGACCCTGTGCCCGCGCTCGCGTTCGCGCTGTCGCTCCCCGCGCAAGGGGTCGCCGCGGTGATCGCGCTGCTCGACGAGGGCAACACCGTGCCGTTCATCGCGCGCTACCGCAAGGAGCGCACCGGCGGCCTCGACGAGGTCCAGATCCGCGCGATCGAAGAGCGCCGCACCTACCTGGTCGAGCTCGAGGACCGCCGCGCCGCGGTGATCGCGTCGATCACCGAGCAGGGCAAGCTCACCGACGAGCTCGCGGGCAAGCTCCACGCCGCGCAGGCCAAGTCCGAGCTCGAGGACCTGTACGCGCCGTATCGGCCGCGCCGCAAGACCCGCGCGTCGGTCGCGCGCGACAAGGGCTTGCAGGCGCTCGCCGACCGGATCCTCGCGCAGGGCGAGGGCGATCCGGCGGGCGAGGCCAAGGCGTTCATCACCGAACAGGTCACGAGCGATGCCGACGCGCTCGCGGGCGCGCGTGACATCGTCGCGGAGCAACTCGCGGACACCGCGGAGATCCGCGCGTTCGTGCGCAAGGAGATGGCCGACCACGGCGAGCTGATCAGCGAGGTGCTGCCGGGCAAGGACTCGGAGCCGACCAAGTTCGAGCAGTACTACAAGCATCGCGAGCAGGTGAAGCAGATCCCCTCGCACCGCTACCTGGCGATCCGCCGCGGCGAAGCCGAGGGCGTGCTGCGCGCGCACGTCGCGATCGACAGCGCGAAGGTCGAGGCGGGGATCCAGCGTCAGGCCAAGCTCGTGGCCAGCTCGACCTGGTCCGAGCAGCTCCGGCTCGCGATCTCGGACGGGCTCAAGCGGCTGCTGTTGCCATCGGTCGAGAACGACGTGCGCGCGGAGCTCAAGTCGCGCAGCGACATCGCGGCGGTCGACATCTTCGCCGGGAACCTGCGCAACCTGATGCTCGCGGCTCCGCTCGGCGGCGCCGCGGTGATCGGCGTCGATCCCGGCCTGCGCACCGGGTGCAAGTGCGCCGCGATCGACGCGACCGGCAAGTACCTCGGGACGATCACGATCTACATCACCCAGGGCGACGCGCAGCTCGCCCTGGCCAAGCAGCAGTTCACCGCGTTCGTCCAGGACCACCAGCCGCGCGCGATCGCGGTCGGCAACGGCACCGGCGGGCGCGAGGCCGAGAGCTTCGTCAAGAAGACGCTCGGCGAGGCGAGCGTGCAGGGCGTGCACGTCGTGGCGGTCAACGAGGCCGGCGCGAGCGTGTACTCGGCCTCGGACCTCGCGCGCGAGGAGTTCCCCGAGCTCGATCTCACGATCCGCGGAGCGATCTCGATCGCGCGGCGGTTGCAGGATCCGCTCGCCGAGCTCGTCAAGATCGAGCCGAAGTCGATCGGCGTCGGCCAGTACCAGCACGATGTCCAGGAGTCGCTGCTCGCGAAGCGGCTCGGGGATGTCGTCGAGAGCGCCGTCAACCACGTCGGCGTCGAGCTCAACACCGCGAGCGCGCAGCTGCTCGGCTACGTCGCCGGCATCGGCAAGTCGCTCGCGAAGAAGATCGTCCTGCACCGCGACGCGCACGGCGCGTTCGGAGCGCGGGCCCAGCTCCAGGACGTCTCCGGGCTCGGTCCGAAGGCGTTCGAGCAAGCCGCCGGATTCTTGCGGATCCGCGGCGGCTCGAACCCGCTCGATGTCTCGGGCGTCCACCCGGAGCGCTACCCGCTGGTCGAGCGGATGGCCGGCGATCTCGGAGTCCAGCTCGGCGAGCTCGTCGGCAACGCCGAGATCGTCGACAAGCTCGAGCTCGCGCGGTACGTCGGCGGCGATGTCGGCGAGCCGACGCTGCGCGATATCGCCGCGGAGCTCAAGAAGCCCGGGCGCGACCCGCGCGCCGAGTTCGCGCCGCCGAAGTTCCGCGACGACGTCACGGCGATGGAGGACCTCAAGCAGGGCATGGTGTTCGAGGGCATCGTCACCAACGTCACGGCGTTCGGAGCGTTCGTCGACATCGGCGTGCACAACGATGGCCTGGTCCACGTGTCGCAGCTCGCCGAGCAGTTCGTGAACGATCCGACCGAGGTCGTGAAGGTCGGCCAGCGCATCAAGGTGCGCGTCCTCGAGATCGATCACGCGCGCAAGCGGATCGCGTTGTCGGCGCGGCCGCCGCAGCGCCAGCGCAATCAGGACCAGGGGCCCAACCAGAATCAGAATCAACCGCGCGGACCGCGCAACCCGCAGCAGCAGGCGAGGGGCCCGCGTAACGATCGCGGACCGCGCAACGACGGGCCGCGCAACGACGGGCCGCGCAACGACGGGCCGCGC
>JBDTEH010000222.1:0-5409 GCA_039922635.1 Kofleriaceae bacterium
CGGTGTGGAGATCGGGGAAGCCGTCGGAGAACTCGATCTCGTGACCGTCGGTCGAGAGGAACCGATACGCGGTCTTGCCCTGCGCGCGCACCGCGGCCGGCAGATCTTGCTGATCGACCGAGAGGAACCAGCGCACGCGCGCACGTTCGAGCTCGAACACGCCCGACATCTTGTCGGGTCGCGCGAGGAACACGCTGGATTCGATCGGCTTGCCGAACAGCCAGATCAACAGGTCGAAGAAGTGGACCCCGATGTTGAGCGCGAGCCCTCCGGACTTCTCCGGCGAGCCCTTCCACGACGCGTTGTACCAGCGACCGCGCGACGTGATGTAGGTCAGCTCGACGTCGGCACGTCCCGCGGGTGGCGACGCGGCGAGCCGGCGCGCGAGCTCTTGTAGCTGGGGCAACAGGCGCAGCTGCAGCACGGTGAACACCCGGCGGCCATACTCCGACTCGAGCGCGGCGAGCTGGTCGAGGTTCCACGGGCTGATCACGAGCGGCTTCTCGCAGATCGCGTGGGCGCCGACGCGCAGCGCGAGCCGGACGTGCGCGTCGTGCAGGTAGTTCGGCGAGCAGATCGACAGGTAGTGGACGCGATCGGCCTCGGCGAGCCGCCGCCGCTTCTCGAGGAACCGGTCGAACCGCTCGACCTCGGTGAAGAACGCCGCATCGGGGAAGAACCGGTCGATGATCCCGACGCTGTCGTGGGGGTCGACGGCGGCCACCAGGGTGTTGCCGGTATCGGCGATCGCCTTGAGGTGGCGGGGCGCGACGAACCCCGCCACTCCGAGCAAGGCGAAATTGAACGGCATCAGGCCTGTCCTAACACGCGGCGCACGAAGCGGTCGAACTCCGCGACGTACGCCGTGACATTCGACTCACCGCGCTTGACCGGATGGCGGTGCGGCGCGGCGGCCTCGACCGCGGCGACGAACGCGGCCCGGTCGCGCGGAGCGTAGAACTGGACGCGATCGCGGAACCGGTCGCGCTCGAACAGCTCGGCCGTGTCGGCCGCCCCCGGCACGATCACGCCGCAGCCCGCGTAGAGCGCCTCGTAGATGGTACGGCCCACGCACGGGTAGGCCTCGCCGCGGATCACGTGGTCCGCGGCGCTGTAGACCTGTGCGATCTCGCGCTCCTCGCCCCACACGACGATCCGGGGATCGGCGGAGGCAAGCTGCTCGAACGCGGCGCGCTCCGCACTCCGGCCGACGAGGATCAACCGGACGTCCGGCGCGCGGACCGCACGGAACGCCTCGATCACGAACGGCGTGCCCTTCTCCGGGTTGAGATCGCCGATCATCGCGAACACCGTGAGGTGATCGCGAGCACCGCGCAGGCGGTCGTCGAGCCGCGCCGGCAGCGTGCCGACCGCGGTCATGTCGACGGGGTTGTTCAGCACGGCGGAGCGCTCGGGGAGCCGTGGAGCGAACGGCGCGCGCGTGGCCTGGTCGATGAAGATCACGCCGGCGGCACGCGCGGCATCGGCGCGCACGCGATCGTGATGCTCGGTGAGGATCTCGCGAACGTGCAGCAGCATCGGCACGTCCGCCCGCAGCATCGGGTGCAACACGAGCGAGTTGAGGTGCACGAGATCGTAGCGCTCGCGGCGCACGAACCGCTCGAAGCTCGCTCGCTGCGCGCGCCACGCGAGCGGGAACACCAGGTGGCTGCGCGCCGACTGCCGCACGGTCGGATGGCCGGCATAGACCTCCGACCACGGCAGCCAGAACCGAACGATCCGGTGCAGGCGGTCACCGAAGAACCGCCGGATCTCGTCGTCCTCGGGCACGCTCGCGAAGTGCGGCACCGCGAGGTCGTACTCCGCACCCTCGTAGTTGCGGACGAGCTCGCGCAGGCTGCGCGCCGCGCCGCCGAGCCCGACGTTGTGCGCGACGGCGAGCAGCCGCAACCGGCTCATCGTTCATGCACGGCGAGCACGGCGAGCACGCGCGCTTGCTCGGCGGCGCCGAGCCCGACCGAGCACGGCAGGCTCAGGGCCTCGGCGGCGAGCCGCTCCGCGTTGGCGCCGCCCAGGCGCGGCGCGTCGCGATACATCGGCATCTCGTGCACGGGCGTCCAGATCGGGCGCGCCTCGATGGTCTCGCCGGCGAGCGCGGCGATCCACCCATCGCGTGCGGCCCCGACCCGCGGTGAATACAACCACGAGGTCGGCGCCGCCCAGGCGGCGCGCGGCGGCACCTGAACCTCCGGGCGCCCCGCGAACGCCGCGTCGTAGCGCGCCGCGATCTCGAGCTTGCGCGCGAGGAACGCCGGCAACTGCTCGAGCTGCGCGACGCCGACCGCCGCGGCGAGGTTCGTGAGCCGATAGTTGAAGCCGAGCTCGTCGTGGCGATACGCGAGTCCGGGGAGCCGAGCCTGTGTCGTCAGGTGCTTCGCGCGCTGCGCGAGCGCGGGATCGTCGGTCGTGATCATGCCACCGCCGCCGGTGGTGATGATCTTGTTGCCGTTGAACGAGAAGCAGCCGATCCGGCCGATCGTACCGACCTGCTTGCCGGCGTAGCGGCCGGTGCGATAGCTCGCGCCGAGCGCCTCCGCGGCATCCTCGATCACGGCGATCCCGTGCGCGGTGCACACGTCCATGATCGCCTCGAGCTGCGCGGGATGGCCGAGCAGGTGCACGACCTCGACGGCGCGCGGCAGCCTGCGTCCGGCGCGCGCGGCCCGCTCGATATAGTCGACGACCAGCGCGGGATCGAGGTTCCAGGTCTCGAGCTCGCTATCGACGAGCACCGGCGTGGCGCGCTCGTACGCGATCGGGTTGACCGAGGCGATGAACGTCAGGGTCGGGACCAGGACCTCGTCGCCCGGCTGCAAGTCGAGCAGGCGCATCGCGACGTGCAACGCCGCGGTCCCGCTGGCACACGCGATCGCGAACCGCGCCCCGACGAACGCCGCGAACTCGCGTTCGAACCGCTCGACGAACGGCCCGACCGACGACACGAAGTTCGTCGCGATGCACTCGTCGAGATAGCGCTGGACGTTACCGGTCAACAGCGGCTCGCTCAGCGCGATCCTAGACATGAAAGCGCTCGTGGCCGAACAGCTCGAGGTGCGCGCGCATCCACTCGGCCGTGCGCGCGAGGCCCTGCTCGAGCTCGACGGTCGCGGTCCAGCCGAGGAGCTCACGCGCGCGCGCCGGATCAGACTCGAGCACGAGCACCTCGCTGGCGTCGGGCCGCAGCCGCTCGGGATCGAGCTCGACCGAGGCCTGCACGCCGAGCGCCTTGCACGCCGCCTCGAAGATCTCCCGGATCGACGGCGACCGCGCGGTGCCGAGCTGGATGGTCTCGCCGATCACGGCCGGCGCGGTCGCCGCGCGCACGAAGCCGTCGACCGTGTCGGTCACGTAGGTCAGATCGCGGCGGGTATCGAGCCGGCCGAGCTTGATCGTCGTCGCGCCACGCAGCAGCTGCGCGAGCATCGTCGGCAACACCGCGCGCGTCGACTGGCGCGGCCCGTACGTGTTGAACGGGCGCAGCACGACGACCGGCACGTCGAAGCTGCGCTGGTACGACAGCGCGAGCTGATCGGCGGCCGTCTTGGTCGCCGCGTACGGCGACTGCGCGTTGAGCGGATGGGTCTCGCGGATCGGCAGCGTCGCGGGGGTGCCGTAGACCTCGCTGGTCGAGGTCACGATCACGCGCGCCGGACCGTGCAGGCGGGCGGCCTCGAGCACGTTCAGGGTGCCGACCACGTTGGTCGCGACGAACGACTCCGGCGCGCGATACGAGTACGGGATCGCGATCAACGCCGCGAGGTGCAAGACGATGTCGACCCCCTTGACCGCCTCCGCGACGAACCCGGGATCGCGGATGTCGCCGAGCCGTACCTCGATCGCGGCGCGGACCTCCGCGCTCGCCGTATCGAGCCAGCCGTGCGAGCCCTGACTGTTGTAGAGGCAGAACGCGCGCACGTGCGCGCCCTCCGCGACGAGCCGATCGACGAGGTGACTGCCGATGAAGCCGTCCGCCCCCGTGACGAGCACGCGCTTGCCGGCGAGACTCATGTTCCACTCCGCGCCTGGGTCAATTGCTCGCGCTGGCCGATGTCGAGCCAATCATCCTCGAGCTCGAACGCGCGTACGTCGTCGCGCCGGTTCATCGCGGCGCCGATGATCTCCGGCAGATCGATCCGCGTGCGCGGTGCGATCGTCGCGACCAACTCCGGCGCGAGCACGTAGATGCCGGCGTTGACCAGCCGCGACACCGTCGGCTTCTCCTCGAGCCGGACCAGCCGATCGCCATCGAGCTCGACGCAGCCGAACGGGACCGTGTGGAAGTACTCGCGGACCGCGACGGTGGCGACCTGCGCGCCGGCCGCGTGGAAATCGAGCATGCCGCCGATATTCGCCTGCGTGACCAGATCGCCGTTCATCACCAGCACGGGTGCCGTCGGGCGCTCCATCAACAGCGACAGGGCCCCGCCGGTACCGAGCGGCTGATCTTCGACCAGGTACTCGATCCGCGCGCCATACGCCGAGCCATCTCCGAAGTGGTCCCGGATGATGTCGCCGAGGTAGTTGATCGCGAGGAAGATCCGGCGCACGCCCTGCCCCACCAGGTGCAACACGATGCGCTCGAGGATCGGCCGGCCGGCGACCCGCAGCATGGGCTTGGGGAGCTGGTCGGTCAGCGGCGCGAGCCGCGAGCCGCGGCCGCCTGCCATCACGATGGCCCAGTTGGCGCGCGCCGACGTGCCGATCACGTCGCGCAACAGGTGCAAACCGACGAGCTTCCCGCCGGGCTCGACGACGGGGACCTGCTGGATATAGCGCGCCTGCATCAGCTCGATGACCTCCGCACGCCCCGCGGTCGGGGCGACCGAGACGAAGTCGCGCCGGATGTGATCGAGGAGCGGGGCGGCGAGCGCGGCGCCTGCGAGCAGCGCGCGGCGGATGTCGCCGTCGGTGAGGATCCCGACGAGCCGTTGGGCGTCGTCGACGACGAGCGCGATCAACAAGCCGCTACGATCGAGGCACTGCATCGCCTCGCGCACCGTCGCCGAGCTCAGCACGGTGGCCTCGAGCAGGCGTTGCCTGTCGGAATTCACCGCCCGACACTGGCCGGCCCCGGTGCCCTTGTCAATTGTCGGGTAACGTTGCGCACGTGACCCGCTGCCTGGCGATCATCCCCGCGCGCGGCGGCTCCAAGGGGCTGCCCGGCAAGAACATCCGCCCGCTCGCCGGGTTGCCGCTGCTCGTGCACGCGCTCGAGTGCGCGCGCGCCGCGGGCTCCGTGCTCGCGCGCACGATCGTCTCGACCGACAGCGAGGAGATCGCGGACGTCGCGCGGCGCGCCGGCGGTGACGTCCCGTTCCTGCGCCCCGCCGAGCTCGCGGGCGATCGAGTGCCGACGATGCCCGTGCTCGTGCACGCCCTCGACGAGCT
>JBDTEH010000223.1:0-25819 GCA_039922635.1 Kofleriaceae bacterium
ACGCGCGTTCGACAAGTGCTTGATCAACTTCACGTGGTGGGTCAATCGCGAGGACGCCGGCGGCGACAACCTGTTCACCGGTGGCTTCCTCGGCCTCGATAACATCGGCATCTTCGACCGCAGCCAACCGCTGCCCGGAGGCGGCGAGCTGGTCCAGGCCGACGCGACCGCGTGGATGGCGTTCTACTGCACGACGATGCTCGCGATGGGGCTCGAGCTCGCGAAGGCCGAGACCGCGTACTCCGATCTCGCGCTGAAGTTCTTCGAGCACTTCGTCGCGATCGCGCGGGCGACCAATATCATCGGCGAGGATGGCCTGTGGTCCGAGGAGGACGGCTTCTACTACGACCAGATCCGGACGCCGCAGGGCGCCCGCAAGCTCCAGATCCGCTCGATGGTCGGGATCGTGCCGCTGTTCGCGGCCGAGGCGCTCGACGACGAGCTGCTGCACTCCCTGCCGTCGTTCGCCGAGCGGTTGTGGTGGTTCTTCGACAATCGCCCGGAGCTCGCGCGCACGATCTCGGTGCAGCTCGACGTCGACCGCCAGAACCGTCTGCTCGCGATCCCGACCAAGGACCGGCTCGAGCGCGTGCTCGCGTACGTGCTCGACGAGAGCGAGTTCCTCGCGCCGTTCGGCGTGCGCTCGTTGTCGCGCTATCACCGCGACCATCCTTACAAGCTCGAGCTCGACGGCGGGACCTACGAGGTCCACTACGCGCCGGGTGAGAGCGACAGCGGCATGTTCGGGGGCAACTCGAACTGGCGCGGCCCGATCTGGATGCCGGTCAACTACCTGTTGATCGAAGCGCTCAAGCGCTATCACCACTTCTTTGGCGACACGTTCATGATCGAGTGCCCCACCGGTTCGGGGAAGCACATGAACCTCGGCGCCGTCGCGAACGAGCTCGAGCGCCGGCTCGCGTCGCTGTTCTTGCGCGGCACGGACGGCGCGCGACCGTGCCACGGCCGCAGCAAGCGCTACGCCGACGACCCGCACTTCAAGGATCTCGTCCTGTTCTACGAGTTCTTCCACGGCGACGACGGCCGCGGCCTCGGCGCGAGCCATCAGACCGGCTGGACCGCCCTCGCGGCGAACCTGATCGAGCGCGCCGCGATCACGCGTGCGGACAAGTAGCGGAGCCGTGGCCGATCCGCACGAGTGGCTCGAACCCGACGGACTCGGCGGCTTCGCGATGGGGGCCGCCGATGGCATCCGGACGCGCCGCTACCACGCGTTGTTGCTCGCGGCGCTGCAGCCGCCGGATCGCCGCATGGTGCTCGTCGCCGACGTCGAGGTCTATGCGGTGACCGCGGCGGGCAGGTTCGCGCTGTCGTCGCACCGCTACCGTGGTGACGTCATCCATCCAGATGGCGTCCATCACCTCCGCGATTTCGCCGGCTCGCCGTGGCCGCGCTGGACCTTCGTGCTGCCGGATCACACGCAGCTCACGTTCGAGCTCGTCGTCGAGCCCGGCGCGCCACGGGTCGCGTTGCGCTGGATCCGGGTCGTGCCTCCCGCCGGCGGCGCGGTGCGCGGGCCGATCACGCTCGAGGTCCGGCCGTTGCTCGCGGTGCGCGACTATCACTCGCTCCGCCACGAAGGTGCCCTCGATCTCGAACCCGAGCTCGCCGGCAACCACGTCACGTGGCGTCCCGACGGGATCGCGATCCACGCGCACGCGAACGCGACCTACGCGCACACGCCCACCTGGTACCGGGGCTTCGACTACTCGCTCGAGCGCGCGCGCGGGCTCGATCACGAGGAGGACCTCGCGATGCCCGGCGTGTTCACGTTCGATCTCGAGCGGCCCGCGTGGCTCGGGTTCTCGACCTCGCCGTGGCCCGAGCCGCCGGCCGAGCTGTTCGAGCGCGAGGCCCGGCGGCGCCGGCCGATCGCGCTCCACGATCGCGCGGCCGAGGCCTACCTCGTCGCGCGCGGCGCGGGGCGCACGATCATCGCCGGCTATCCCTGGTTCGGCGACTGGGGCCGCGACACGTTCATCTCGTTGCGCGGGCTCTGCCTCGCGCGCGATCGCCGCGACGTCGCGCGCGAGATCTTGCTCGCGTGGGCGCCGCTGGTCTCGGCCGGGATGCTGCCGAACCGGTTCCACGAGCAGTCGTCGGCGCCCGAGTTCAACTCCGTCGACGCGGCGCTGTGGTACGTGATCGCGGTCGCGGCGTTTCGCGACCACGGTGCGGTCGCGGCGCCCGACGAGCGCGTGCTCGCCGCCGCGGTCGATCAGATCGTCACCGGGTACCTGAGCGGCACGCGCCACCGGATCGCCGCCGACGCCGATGGCTTGCTCGCGTGTGGTGAGCCCGGGCTCCAGCTCACGTGGATGGACGCGAAGGTCGGCGACGAGGTCGTGACGCCGCGGATCGGCAAGCCCGTCGAGATCCAGGCGCTGTGGTTGAACGTGCTCGCGATCGCCGGGCGTCACGACGTGCTCGCGCGCGGCCGCGCCAGCTTCGCCGCACGGTTCTGGGATCCCGAGCGCCACCAGCTCTACGACGTGATCGATTGCGACCACGTCGCGGGCAAGCTCGATCCGAGCTGCCGCCCGAACCAGCTGTTCGCGGTCGGCGGCCTCCCGCTGCAGCTCCTCGAGGGGGATCGCGCGCGCGCCGTGGTCGACACCTGCGAGCGTTGCCTGTGGACGCCGGTCGGTCCGCGCTCGCTCGCGACCACCGATCCCCGTTATCGCGGGCGCTACGTCGGTGGGCCCGCGGAGCGCGACCACGCCTATCACAACGGGCCGGTGTGGCCGTGGCTCGCCGGTGCGTTCGTCGAGGCGTGGCTGCGGGTGCGCGGCGGCGGCGAGGCCGCGCGGCGCGAGGCGCGCGAGCGGTTCGTGGTGCCGCTCCGCGCGCGGGCGATCGGCGGCCACCTCGCGGAGATCTACGAGGGCGACATCCCGCACCACGCGGCCGGTGCGCCGATGCAAGCGTGGTCGGTGGCCGAGTTGATCCGGCTCGAGCACCTCGTGCGTTAGCCGGCGCCAGCCGCTACGGCTGTGGCAGGTCGCCGACCGAGCGTGCGAGCCCGACGAGCGCGAGGTAGTAGTCGTAGCGCGCATCCGCGAGCGCCAGGCGCGCCCGAGCGACGTCGGTCTCGGCGTCGATCACGTCGGTCGTGGTCGCGGCGGCGTTGTCGAGCTTCACCTTCTGGAGGCGATAGGCTTCCTCGGCGGTCTGCTGCTGGACCAGGGCAACCGCGAGGCTATCGAACTTGACCTTCGCGTCGAGCCAGCGCTCGCGGACCTCGGCCTTGACCAGCTCTGGAATCGCGTCGAGCGCGATCTCGCCGCGCTTGACGGCGTGGTCCGCGGCGTCGACCCCGTCCTGGGTCGCCCCCCAGTTCCACACGTTCCACTGCGCGGTGAGACCGACGTACTCCTCGTCCTCGGGCTGGAACGGCTGGACGCCGGTGAAGTGCTGCCAGGCGGCGACCGCGCGAATGTCGGGCAGGTACTTCTCCTTCGCGGCGGTGCGGGCGTCCCTCGCGGCAGCGAGGTGCTCGTGCGCGCTGGCGATATCGGGACGGGTGGATAACGCGCGCTGCTGCGCCTGCTCGATGGTCATCGTGAGGCCGGGCGGCTGCGCCGGCAGATCGTCGTCGAGGTCGATCGGGGCACCGTCGGGCAAGCCGATCTGCACCGTGAGGTGGGAGAGCGCCGCCGCGATCGCCGTATCGGCGCGGAGCGCGGTCTGGTCCGCGGCCGCCTTCGCCGACTTCAGCCGCAGGACGTCGATGTCGGTGTAGGTCTCGGCCTGGCGGAGCTGGATCGCGCGCTCGAGCTCGCTCGCGATCTCGCTCACCGATTGATGTGCGACGGTGGCCGCCGCCCGCGTCCGCAGCACGCGAAGGTAGGCGTCGGCGGTCTTGTACGCGATGTCGAGGCGAGCCTTGTCGTAGTCGTGCCGGGTCGCGTTGGTCTCGTGCTGGCTCGCATCGACCAGCTCGGTGAGATACGCGAGCCCGGTCAGCGGCTGGTTGAGGGCGACGATCGTGGTCGTGGTGAAAGCCTCGTGGAGCACGAACACCTCGTTACCGAACGGCAACGAGTACGGCTCGCGCCAGCGATTCGCGCTCGCGTTGACGTTGAGGCCGACCCAACGCTTCGCCTTTTCACCCGAGGTCTTGGCCTCGGAGGCGAGCACGGCCTCCTTGGCCCCGGTGACCTCGAAGTTCTTGGCGAGCGCGGTCTCGATCGCGGCCTGGAACGTGAGCTTGGGGCCCGACGTGGGCGCCTCGGCACGAGCCGAGGTCGCGACGAGCAACAGCAGAGCAGCAAGGCGGTTCATGCGGGTCTTCAGTGTTGGAGGTGAACGTTGACCTCGACGGAGAGGCCGGCGTGCAGCTTGGACGTGTCCTGGCCCTGATCGAGCTCGATCTTGACCGGCACGCGTTGGACGACCTTGACGAAGTTTCCGGTCGCGTTGTCGGGTGGCATCATCGAGAACCGCGCGCCGGTGCCAGCCGAGATGCTCTGGACCGTGCCGTGGAGCTCGGCACCGCCGAGCGCGTCGACCGAGATGTCGACCGGATCACCCGGGGCGATCCGATCCATCTGGGTCTCCTTGAAGTTCGCGACGATGTACTGCTTGGCCGGCACGATCATGACGAGGGTCATGCCGGGCTGCACCATCTGGCCGTCGTGCGCGCCGAGCTTCGACACGTACCCGGAGATCGGCGCGGTGATCTTGCAGTAGCTGAGCTGGAGCTTCGCGAGCTCGAGCGCGGCCTGCGCGCTCGCGACGCGGGCGTGGGCGAGCGCCGCGGCGGCGGTCGCGGCCGCGATGTGCCGCGCGACCGGCGTCGACTGCTCGACGCGGCCGGCGGCCTCCGCGACGCGCGACTGGGCTTGCGACGCCATGTCGCGCGACCCGGCGAGGTTCGCGGTCGCGGTATCGAGCAAGGCCTGCGCCGAATCCTTCGCCGTCTGCGCTGCCTCGAGGGCCTGGCCGCTCACCGCACCCGCGGCGTGCAACTTGCTCGCGCGATCGAGATCCTGTTGCGCCTTGGCGAGCTCGGACTTCGCGCGCGCGACCTGGGCCTGCGCCGCGGCGATGCCGGCCTGAGCCGACCGGACCGAGGCGCCGGTGCCCTGGAGCATCGCCTTCGCCGAGGACAGCGCGCCGCCGGAGGTCGACGTCGTGATGGCGACCTGGTCGTCGGCAGAATCGGCCTGGGCCTGCGCCGCTTCGAGGTCGGCCTGGGCCGCCGCGACCTTGGCCTTGTAGTCGGCCTCGTCGATCTCGGCGATCACTTGATTCGCCTCGACCTTCTGGTTGTCGACGATCTTCATGTGCAGCACGACCCCGGCGACGCGCGTGGCGACCGGGGTGACGTCGGCTTCGACCTGAGCGTCGTCGGTCTTGACCTCGTTGCGCGTCACGTAGCCGTGGATGAAGTACACGGCGATCGCGATGACGACGAGGCCGAGCAGCAACATGTAGGCGCGCCGCGCCTTGTTCTTGCGCGGCGCGACCACGGTGGCCTGCGCGGCACCGTCCGTGGCTTGCGGCGAGCCGTTGCCGTTCGAACCATTCGTACGCGTTTCAGTTGTAGTGGCCATGACTTACTCCCCGGGCATTTCGATGTGCACCTTTTGACCGGCGATCCGGGGCACACGTAAGAAGAACAGCAGCGGCAACACGAACAGGAACAAGATGCCTTGGAACATGAACACGCGGTCGAAGCTGAGCACGGTCGACTGCTCGTACATCGAGACGCCGATCGCGTGGCCGGCGTGCATCGCCGCGGTCACCGGGTCCGCGCCGTGGGCGATCGCATAGGCCTTGAGCTCGGCGAGCCGGGTGACGACCTCCGGACGCAGCACCGAGAGGTGGCTCGCGAGCCCGGTGCGCGCCTCGACCGCGTAGTTCGTGAACATCGTCGCGAAGATCGTGAGGCCGACCGACCCGCCGATCTGGCGCATGAACGAGTTGAGGCCGGCGGCATCCGCCATCAGGTGGCGCTCGATCTTCGACAACGCGGCCGTGGTGAGCGGCACGAACAAGCACGCGAACGCGACGCCGGTGACGATCAGCGGGACGACCATCTCGGTCGCGCTGGTCTCGAGCGTGATGCCCGAGAGCATGTACGACCCGACCGCGAACAGCACGACGCCGACGGCGACGATCCACGCCGGCTGGATCTTGTCGTAGATCTTCCCGATGAACGGCGATGCGATCATCATCGCGAGCGTGCGTGGCATCAGCACGATGCCCGACAGCGTCGCGGTGTAGTGCAGCGACTCCTGCGCGAACACCGGCAACAGGAACATCGATCCCATCAGCATGCCGAACATCACGAACGCGATCAGCGTGGCGGACGCGAACGTCGGATCCTTGAACAACCGGAGGTTGACCACCGGTGCGGTCGCGGTGAGCTCGCGGATCACGAACGCGATGATCCCGACGACGCACAGCGCCGCCGCGATCCGGATCTCCATCGAGTCGAACCAGTCTTCCTGCGGGCCTTCCTCGAACAGGTACTGCAGCGCGCCGACCCCGATGACCATCAGGACGATGCCGGCGATGTCGAGGTTCTTGCGCATGATCGCGGCGCGCGCGCGATTCGCGATGCGCACGTCGTCGGGCTCGTGCACGTTCTGCAGGGTCATCATGATGCCGACGATCCCGACCGGCAGGTTGATGTAGAAGATCCACTGCCACGAGTAGTTGTCGGTGATGAACCCGCCGAGCACCGGGCCGACCGCGGGTCCGATCATCACGACCATCGCGAACATCGCCATCGCGATGCCCTGCTCCTCGGGCGGGAAGGTCTGGCGCAGGATCGCTTGTTGCGACGGCTGGAGCGCACCGCCGCCGAGGCCTTGCAGGATGCGATAGAACACCAGTGCGGGCAGCGTGCGCGCGGTGCCGCACAGCGCGGAGCCGAGCACGAACGTCACCATCGAGATCAGGTAGACGCGCTTCTGGCCGAAGAAGCCGCCGAGGAAGCCCGTCAGCGGCATCACGAGCACCATCGCGATCATGTACGCGGTCGAGATCCACGTGATCTCCTGGATGCTCGCGCCGAGCTCGCCGCGGATGTTCGGCAGCGCCACGTTGACGATCGACGAATCGATCGTCGCCATCAGCGAGCCGAACGCGATCGACACCGCGACCAGCCATTTGTTGACCGGGGCGCGGGCGAACGAGGGCAGCGAGATCGTGGTCATCGCGCCATGCCCTGCAGGAACGTGACGACGATCGGTTCGACCGCATTCTCGATCGGCTGATCACGCTCGAGCTGGAACTGCATCATCATCTTGAACGAGCCGAACATCATCCGCGCGTACTCCTCGGACTTGTCGCCGTACACCGGGCGCATGATCGCGGTGAGGCTGGTGAGAAACGTCTCGAGCACGATCGACTTGCCGTTGTGGTGACGGCCCTTGATCGGCGTCGCGCTCTGATCCGCGGAAATCGCGACGCGACAGAACCGGCGAAAGGCATCGAACGCACGCGCGACCGAGATCAGATAGGTCCGCAGGCGGGCCTCGAACGGACCGTCCTCGGTCGCGCTCGTCGCGGCCGCCATCAGGCGAGGCAGCATCTCGTCGCGCCGCCACTTGAACAGCGCGGCCAACAAGGCCTCGCGATCGGGGAAGTAGTTATACAGCGTACCGACGGCGACCTGCGCGCGCTCCGCGATCGCGGCGATCGACGTCTGGTCGATGCCACGCTCGGCGGCGACGTGTTCGGTGGCCTCGAGCAACGCCGTCGAAGCCGCCTGGCGCGCGCGCTGCTTCATCGTCGGGTTGCCGCTCGGACCGCCTGAACGCGTACTCACGGGCGTGAACCTACGCTCATTTTTTTGGCACGACAACCGGGACCTGCCCAGTCCCGGAGTAGGCGCAACTCACCCAACGAGCGCGATATACCCACCCGAGTGGACAGGACCGCGAACCGGCTCAGATCCTGCGGCACCGGCCAGGTCGGACCACGTAATCCATAAGATTCGATGTCTTGCAATCAAACTAGAGCTCGCGAAGCGCCGCCGTTCGATCACGGCGGAGGCGAACTCCCAACCCGTGGCGATCTCGACTCCGAGCCGGTCATCGAACACAGAATCTCGGTTCAGCTCGCTGAACATCGTTGTGGCGACTCGGCCCTGGCCGGCGGGCAGGGCCGCGACGAGGCTGTCGACGAGGTCGGCGATGTCGTGCACGGTGATGCCGAGTCGGGTCTGCAGGGCGACCTCGAGCTCGTGGCCAAGGTCGAGCGGTGCGTGCGCGAGCGCGCGCGCGATCTCCAGGGCGTGGTTCCCGTTGCGGGCACGCTCGCACCGCGGCGGCGGCGCCGAGCGCAGGCGCGACGCGTGCTCCGCGCCGAACCGCGACGACACCGCGCGCGCTAGCTGGGCTTTGACCAGCCCATAGGCGTACCCCGCGAGGGTCTCGACGAGCAGCTCGATCACGCGGCGCGCGCGTGCGGGTGCCGCGGTCCGGGGTTCGAGGAGCGTCGGGACGACGGCCTCGACATTGCGTTCGAACATCCGGGCGATCGCGGCGGGATACTCGGTCATGGCGCGCGTATCGGGCGCGTGCCGGCCGGGTTGCGTGGCTTCGCTAAGTGGGCGTCGTGATAGGGTTCGCGCGATGAAGCTGCCCCTCTCGATCGTTCTTGCCGGCCTCGCCGCCGCCTGCTCCGGCAAGGCGAAGCCTGCCGAGCCGATGACCCCGTCCGGACCGGGCCCCGCGGTCGCGAGCGCCCCGGCGCCGACCCCGCCGCCGCCCGCTCCCCCTGGACCGCCGGTGCAGAAGATGTCGCTCGCGGAGGTCGGCCTCGAGCCGGCGTCGCTCGATCGCTCGTTCGATCCGTGCGTCGACTTCTACCAGTTCGCCTGTGGCGGCTGGCTCAAGAAGACCGAGATCCCGGCCGACAAGGCGCGCTGGGGCCGGTTCTCCGAGATCGACGAGCGCAACAAGTCGGCGATCAAGCAGCTGCTCGAGGACGACCTGAAGGGCGGCGACGCGAGCGCGAAGAAGCTCGGCGACTACTACGCGTCGTGCATGGACGAGGCCGCGATCGAGAAGGCCGGGACCAAGGGGATCCAGCCGCTGCTCGACAAGGCGATGAAGGTCCGCGACAACGCGTCGTGGTTCACGGCGCTGGTCGAGCTGCACAAGGCCGGCATCGACGTCGTGTTCGGCCAGGGCGCTCAACCCGACCTCAAGAACTCGATCGAAGGAGTCACCGGCCTCGACAGCGGTGGCCTCGGCTTGCCGGACCGCGACTACTACCTCCAGGACAAATTCAAGTCGAAGGTCGACGCGTACACCGCGCACGTCGGCCGCATGCTCGCGCTCGTCAAGCAGCCGGTCGCGGCCGCGGCGGATGTCGTCGCGATCGAGACCGACCTCGCGAAGGTGACCAAGACCGGCGTCGAGAAGCGCGACGTGCCCGCGAGCTACAACCCGACCGACTTGAAGGGCCTCGCGAAGCAGACCAAGTCGTTCGACTGGCCCGCGTACTTCCGGCGGATCGGCGTCAAGCCGAGCGCGAAGATCATCGAGGGCACGCCGAAGTACTTCGACGCGCTCGATGGCCTGCGCGCGAAGTACAAGCCCGCGCAGTGGGCGCACTACTTCACCTATCACCTGCTCGAGCAAGCCGCGCCGACCCTGCCGAAGGCCTTCGACGAGGAGGCGTTCGAGCTCGAGAAGGCGCTGACCGGCGTCGAGAAGCAGGAAGATCGCTACAAGCGCTGTATCAACGCGACCACCGGCGCGCTCGGCGAGCTCCTCGGCAAGCAGTACGCCGACAAGTACTTCCCGGCCGCGGCCAAGCAGACGGCGGTCACGAACTTCGAGGCGATCCTCGCGGCGCTCCATGACGATCTCGGCCAGCTCGACTGGATGTCCGATGCGACCCGCCAGCTCGCGCTCGCCAAGCTGGCCAAGGTCGTCAAGATGATCGGCTATCCCGACAAGTGGCGGGTCTACGACTTCGCCGTCAAGCGCGGCGACTTCGCCGGGAACGCGGTGCGCGCGAACACGTACGAGGCCCACCGCCAGGCCAACAAGGCCGGCAAGCCGTGGGATCGCGGCGAGTGGGAGATGAACTCGTTCACGGTCAACGCGTACTACGAGCCGAGCGCGAACAACACCGCGTTGCCGGCCGGCATCCTGCAGCCGCCGTTCTTCGGCGCCGATCGCAGCGTCGCGGCGAACATGGGCGGCATCGGCATGGTGATCGGCCACGAGCTCACCCACGGCTTCGATGATCAGGGCGCGCAGTTCGACGCCGATGGCAACCTCAAGAACTGGTGGACCGACGCCGACAAGCAGCAGTTCGACGCCAAGGGCACGTGCGTCGCCGATCAGTACTCCTCGTTCGAGGCGATGCCGAAGGGCTTCGTCAACGGCCGGCTCACGCTCGGCGAGAACATCGCCGATCTCGGCGGCGTGAAGATGGCGTTCCGCGCGTACCGCGCGCTCCGCAAGGGCGCGGACAAGCAGCTCGTCGCCGATGGGTTCACCGAGGATCAGCAGTTCTTCCTGGCGGTCGGCCAGGCGTGGTGCTCGAAGGATCGGCCCGCCGAGATCCAGCGCCGGCTGACGGTCGATCCGCACTCGCCGCCGAAGTTCCGGGTCTACGGCGCGCTGCGCAACCTGCCCGAGTTCGCGGCCGCCTTCTCGTGCCCGGCGGGGACGCCGATGCACCCCGTGAAGGCGTGCAGCGTCTGGTAGTCCGTCCGCGGGTCAGTGGGTCAGGCCGACCACGAAGCTCAACACTTCGATCACGTCGCTCGCACCGGACGCGGTCTGCGCCATCGGATCGGCCGATGCGTTCGTGAACGTCCAGCCGTAATAGGTCAGCGCGGCCTGGGCGCGCAGGTAGACCGGGCCGGCCCGGACCTGTGCACCGGCTGCAACGCGCGCGCCCGTGATGTCCGCGCTCGCGAACCGTGTCGCGAGCTCGCCACCCGACAGCACGATGCGGCCCTCGACCGCGGCGAACGGCTCGAGCGCCCCCAGCATCGTCGCCGCGCGGACGCCGATCCGGATCGAGCGGTAGTCCGCGACCGGCACCGCGGCGCGCGTCATCTGGCTGCCGCCGGTGAACTGGAGCTGGTCGCGGATGAAGCCGCCCTCGGCGGTGAGCGAGCTCGCGTCGCCGATCGTCCAGCGCTGGCGGAGATCGACCTCGATGTTGCCCCAGTAGGTCTGCGGCCCGACCGGCATGTTCTGCGTGTCGAGCACGGGCTGATGGTTGATCCCGAACACGACCTTGCCAAACAGCGAGAGCCCGCGGAAGTGGTTGCCACCGAGCGCCGCGATCGGCCAGATCTCCATCGTCGGGCCGAGCATCACGGCGCCGACCTCGGACTCGGTCGCGGCGAGGTTGTTCGGCTGATCGTACGAGAACTGGCGAAACCCGATGTCCATGTCGCCGCCGACCGCGATGAACGGCGACCGCGGCGGCCCGGAGGGTTCGGCGTGCTGCACCACATCGCCGGGCGTGGCCTCGCTGCCGCTCCCGTCCTCGGAGGTGCCGCCGGCACCCCCGGCACCGCCGGCACCGCCGGCGGTCGACTCCGCCGGACCGCGCGAGACCGGCTTGACCTCGTGATCGTCGCCCGCGTCGATGTCGAGGATGTCGTCGAACACCGCCTTGCCCTGGTTCACGATCACGACGTGGTGCGGGCCGGCCTCGACCTGTAGCGACTGCGGCGCGGCGCCCTTCTCGACGTCATCGATCAAGATCTTCGCGCCCTTGAACTCGGGGTCGTTGACCTCGAGGGTCGCGATCGCCGCGGTCAGCGTCGACGTGACCGGCTTGAGCTTGCCCCTCCGGCTCGGCGTGACCGTGATGATGTCGGGCGTGTAGCCAGCCTTTTGCAGGATGATGTTGGTGTCGACGCCGATCGGCACGTCGACCGCACATGGCGTCTGGCAGACCTCGCCGGTCGTGACATCGTTGAGGTACACCGATGCTCCGGCCGGCTCGCTCTTGACGTCGACCTTGCGCGAACCGCCCGCGCCGGCCGTGCCGGCACAGACGCCGAGCAAGCCGCTGGCGATCACAGCCCGTCTCATCGCCAGCATGATAACGCGTCCATGACCCGAGCACGAACCCTGGTGACGGACACCCTGCGCCTCGCAGGGTTACTGCTCGCGGTGGCCCTCGCGACGAGCCGGCTGGGCCTGATCGCCCACGAGCTCGTCGGTCACGGCGGCACCGCCCTCGCGGTCGGGGGCCAGGTCACGGACGTGCAGTTGTTCTGGTTCGCGGGGGGGTGGATCCGCTACCACTTCGCCGCGCCGCCGGGCCTCGCGGCGGTGCTCGCGATCTCGATGGGCGGCGTCGCGATCGAGGCGATCGCGGGCGGCTTGTTGTGGGTGCTCGCTCGCAACGCCGACGGCCTCGGCCGGCGGTTGCTCCGCGGGGTCGGCGCCGCGCTCGTCGTGCACGCGAGCTGGTACTTCGCGACCGGTGCGTGGCACGGCTATGGCGATGGCCAGCTGCTCCACCACCTGCTCGGCGCGGCACGTTACCCGGTCGCGATCGCCGCGGGTGCGGTCACGTGCGCGTGTGCGTTCGTGGGGGCGCGTGCGATCGCCGGCCCGCTCGCCGGCACGCTCGCCGGCCACCGCGTCGCGGGCCTCGCGGTCGCCGCGGGGCTCGCTGGCGGCGTCCACGCCGGGCTCGCGATCGCCGAGGTTCGCGTGCGCGGCGACATCACCTACCAGCAGATCATGGCGCCGGAGCGCGAGCGCGTGGTCGAACGCGATCTCGAGCGCTGGGCGGCATACGAACGTAGCCATGGTGGCGAGGTCACCCCGGTGCGGCGCGCCGAGCAGCAACACCTGCTCGAGCAGGCCCATCGCGACTTCCCGTTCGCGTGGTTGCTCGGCGGGTGTGTCGTGATCGCGGTGCTCGCGGGTGCCCGCCGCTCGTTCGCCAACGTACGCGCGGGCGCTCTCACCAACGGGCTGCTCGCACGTGCGGCGACCTGCGCGGCGATCGCGGTCGCCGCGGTGATCGCGATCGACCTCGTCACGCGCTAGAGTCGTCGCTCATGGAGCGCACGGTCTCGAACCTGCTGGGCGGCGGCTTGCGGCCGAACGATCCGCGCAGGTTCTTGATCGAAGCGATGGTCGGCGCGATGACCGCGGATGGAGTGATCGATCCACGCGAGCTCGCGGCGATGCAGCAGCAGATCTCCGAGCACCCGATGTTCAGCGGGCTCGGCGCCCGCGCGGCGAACACGCTGATCGAGCTGTCGACCGATGCGATCAAGTTCGCGGGCTCGGCGCGTCGCCGCGCGCCCGCGATCGCGAAGGGCCTCCCGGCGCGGATCCACCGGCTCGCCGCGTTCGGGATGGCCGCCGAGGTCGCGCTCGCCGACGACCAGCTCGTCGAGGGCGAGCGGGACTTTCTCGAGGCGCTGCGGATCGCGTTGCGAATCGCCCCACTCGAAGCCGAGCACGTGATCGCCGCGGCACGCGCGCACCAGCTCGCGCCGTATCTCGACGATCGCTACCTGCGCGTCAAGTCGATGATCGCGGTCGCGTGCGAAGTGTTCGCGCTGCGCGCGCTCGCCCGCGCGATGGCGACCGATGACCACCGATTCAAGATCCGCGAGTTCTTCGCGGCGATCCCCGATCTCGCGTCGAGCCACGACGAGCTCGATGCCGAGCTCTATCGCGCGTTTCGCCGGCCACGTGGCCCAGGCGCACAGGTGTTCACCGAGCTCGCGCGCGTCGCACAAACCTTGCCCGATCCGGTCGACCGCTACTGGATGGTGGTGTACACGCTCGTCGCAGAGTTGCCGGCGACCGTTCCGAGCTGGCGTGTGATCCCATTCATGGGCGTGATGCAAGCAGCATTTCAGATCGTCGACACGGACATGGAGCTGGCGGTCATCGACGCCTTGACATTTCCGGCGGCGATGCCTCGCCCGAGCTGAACCGTTTTTTTTTTGTGCGACATGCATAATAGAGGGCACCTGGTCATGACGTCTGGAACCATCGAGCTCGTCGAACGCATCCGTACGCGCCTCGGTCAGCAGGAGCATCCCGTGAAGATCGCGGGTCCTGCCAGGGAGGAGGCGATCAGCGCGGCCGAGGAGGCACTCGAGTGCACGTTCCCGCCGTCGTACCGTAACTTCTTGCTGACGTTCGGCGGCATCGCGTTGCCGACCCACCTCGGCATCGTCCACGACTTCGTGGGCGTCGCGCACGACGACGATGTCGTCCACCGGACGCTGCGCGGTCGCGAGGAACGCCGGTTGCCGGATCACCTCGTGGTCGTCGGCCTCGGCGCGCAGTCGCAGGAGTGGTTTTGCCTCGATGTCAATCGCCCGGGGCCGGACGGCGAGTACCCGGTCGTGATGTTCGACGCCCGCGACAACGCGCTCGACCAGCAGTTCTACGACGACTTCGGCCAGATGCTGGACGAGGTCATCGGCTTCGTCGCCGAGAGCCTCGATCAGCCGCTAGATTAGCCAGCGCCGGCGCCGCGGACTTGCTATAGCGTATACGTCATGTCTCGGCCGACGTGGGCACGCTGGGTGACCAGGATCTCCCTGATCGTCGGCGTCGTCGCGCTGGTGCTCACGGTCCGGGATACCGGCCTTACCACGATCGGTCGCTACTTCAAGCGGATCGGCTGGTGGTGGTTCGCGGTGGTCGCGCTCGAGGTCGTGATCACGTCGCTCGATGCGGTGGCGATCCGCGCGTTCATGTCGCCGGAGCAAGACCGGGTGCGGCTGCGCAGCGCACTGCTGTCCCAGCTCGCGGGCCGCTCGGTCAACGCGGTGACCCCGAGCGGCCAGCTCGGCGAGGCGGTCAAGGTGTCGGTGCTGACCGAGCATGTGAGCCAGTCGCGCGCGGTCGCGACGATCCTGCTCTACAACGTCGTCAGCTTCACGGTCGAGCTCGCGATGGTCGCGGTCGCCGCACCGTTCGTCGCATTGCTGCTGCCGATGCCGAGCTCGCTGCGCTGGGTCATCCTCGGCGCCGGCGTGGTGTGTGCGGTGCTCGCGATCGGCCTCTACGTCCTGGTCCACAAGGGCGTGCTCGCGAGCGTCGCCAGGGTCGCCCGCAAGATCTACGTCCCCGGGCTCGCGGCGCTCCGCCGCAGGATCTGGAACAAGCCGGATCCTTCGCACTATTTGCTGTCTCCCGAGACGGCGGAGTCGTGGCACGACAGGCTGACCGCGGTCGACGACAAGATGCGGGTCTCGAGCGGAGCGCGCACCCGGGATCGGATCACCGGGATCGCCGCAGTGACCCTGTCGCGCCTGACGTCGATGTCGCTGTCGCTGCTGATCCTCCACGCGGTCGGCGAGCAGATCACGGTCGCCTTCGTCGCGGGGTACACGGTCGGTGGCTTCGTGATCTACATGCTGTCGACGCTCGTACCGATGGGCCTGGGGATCTCCGAGGGCGGCAACTACTGGCTGTTCCGAGCGCTCGGTGAGAACCCGGCGCGCGGGGTCACGCTCGTCGTGGCGCGCCGCGTGACCGTCGTTCTCTATGCGGCGATCGGGCTCGTGTTGGTCGCCGCCAGCGAGACCGTGGCCCGCGCACGCGAGGGCGCCGGTACGGCCGCGGCGCTCCCGACCGCTCGCCTGATCGCGAGCCAAGCGACCTCGGGCGGAACCGCACCAAGTGCGCGAGCGGTAGTGATCGATGCCGCAGACTAGCGCCCCGCTCATTATTTGAGCTGGGGCTGTGCGCCACACGTGCTAGTTTCCGCGCGAAATGCGCTGTGCCGTCCTCGCTTTGTCGATCCTCGCGTTCGCCTCGTTCGCTGGCTCTGGTTGTGGAGGCTGCGGAGATGACGATCACCAGCAAGTCACACCCGACGCCCCGACCGGGGATGCGCCGCCGGCCGCGGTCGTGTGCGAGACGCTGCCTGCGACCACGTCGGGCAACACGTGTGATGTCACCGCCGGCGGCACGTCGATCCTGATCAAGGGCAACGTGCTGACGCCCGACACCGTCTATACCGGCGGCCAGGTCGCCGTCGACGCCACCGGCCAGATCACCTGCGTCGGCTGCGATTGCTCCGCGGGCGGCGAGACCGTGATCACGTGCCCCGATGGCGTCGTCTCACCGGGTCTGATCAACACGCACGACCACATCACCTATACCGAGAACCAGCCGTACGTCGACTCCACCGGCGAGCGCTACGACGACCGCCAGCAGTGGCGCAAGGGCGGCAACGGTCACACCAAGATCAACGCCCCGGGCAGCGCGACCGCGGCGCAGGTGCAGTGGGGCGAGCTCCGGTTCTTGATGGGCGGCGCGACCTCGATCGTCGGCTCGGGTGGCCAGAAGGGTCTGCTCCGTAACCTCGATCAGGCCGCGAACATGGAGGGCCTGCAGAAGAAGGCCGTCGACTTCGACACGTTCCCGCTCGACGACAGCGGCGGCACGCAGCGCACGGCCGACTGCAACTACGGCGGTTCGCCGACCACGGCGTCGTCGCTCACCGCGGTCGACTCCTACGAACCGCACACGTCCGAGGGCATCGACGCGTTCGCGCACAACGAGTTCCTGTGCGAGAGCAGCATGACCTACGACACCGTGGCGCCGGGCACCTCGAACGACCTGGCGGTCTCGAAGACCTCGCTCATCCACGGCATCGGCCTGTTCGCCCAGGACTACGCGCTGATGGCGAGCAATGGCGTCGGCCTGATCTGGTCGCCGCGCTCGAACATCTCGCTCTACGGCGACACCGCGCGCGTCACGATCGCGTCGAAGCTCGGCATCAACATCGCGCTGGGCACGGACTGGATGCCGAGCGGCTCCTCCAACCTGCTCCGCGAGCTCAAGTGCGCGGATAGCTTCAACACCAAGTACCTCGCGAGCTACTTCACCGACAAGCAGCTGTGGGCGATGGTCACGTCGAACGCCGCCGCGGTCACGAAGATGGATGATCAGATCGGCGTGCTGGCGCAGGGCCACGTCGCCGATATCTCGATCTTCGCCGGCCACGGCAAGGATTACCGCGCGGTGGTCGATGCGCAGCCGGCGGACGTCGCGCTCGTGATGCGCGCCGGCAAGGCGCTCTACGGCGACGACGCGCTCGTCGGTGCGCTCGCGACCCAGTGCGACTCGATCGATGTCTGTAGCTCGATGAAGCAGGTGTGCTTGACCACCGAGGTCGGCAAGACCTACGCGGCGCTGATGAGCGCGGCGGGTGCGGTGGCTCCGGCGTTCCAGTGCGACGTGCCGATGAACGAGCCGTCGTGCGATCCGAAGCGCCCGGTCTCGGTCGCGGGCTCGACGATCTATACCGGCGTCGCCTCGGCGACCGACAGCGACGGTGACGGCATCCCCGACGCCATGGACAAGTGCCCGTACGTGTTCGACCCGATCCGCCCGATGGACATGGGCGCGCAGGCCGATACCGATGGCGACGGCGTCGGCGACGCGTGCGATCCGTGTCCGCTCGACGCGAACACCACGATGTGCACGACGGTCGATCCGAACGACCGCGATCACGACGGCGTCGACAACGCGACCGACAACTGCCCCGACATCGCGAACCCCGATCAGACCGACACGGATCACGATGGTAAGGGCGATGCGTGCGACGCGTGTCCGGACGCACCCAACCCCGGCACCGCGGGCTGCCCGGCCTCGATCTATGCGATCAAGGCGGGCATGGTTCCGACCGGGACCGCGGTCGAGGTCACGCACGCGCTCGTCACCGGCTTCGGCACCAACGGGTTCTTCGCGCAGGTCCGCTCGACCGACGCCGGCTTCATGGGCTCGGACTACTCCGGGATCTTCGTCTACACCGGGACCGCCTCGCCGTACCTGACCTCGGCGACGGTCGGCGCGCGGGTCACGGTCGACGGCACGATCGACGTGTTCGGCGGCGAGATCGAGCTCGATGCGCTCACCAACCTCGTCGTCGAGTCGGTCGGTCCGGACGATCCGCCGGTGCCGGTCACCGGCGTCGCCTATAGCGAGGTGATGACCGGCGGCTCGCGCCAGGCCAAGCTCGAGGGCGTCGTGATCACGCTGCCCGCGGCGACGGTCACCGCGATCGACACCTCGGTCGGCGAGGCCACGCTCACCGCGGCCGATGCGACCACGCTGATCATGGACGACACGCTCTACGCGGCCAACGCGACGGTCGGCCAGAACTACCTCACGGTCACCGGCGTGCTGTCGACCAAGCCGGTCACCGCTGGCTCGGCCTCGAAGCTCCAGCCGCGTGGCGCGGCCGACCTCGTCCCCGGCGCACCGGGCCTCGCGTCGTTCGGTCCGGCGCTCAGCTACGCCAAGGTCGGCACCACCACCAATGCTCCGACCTATCCGCTGCCCCTGACGGTCACGCTGACCGGCCCGGCGATGGGCGCGACGACGGTGATGATCGTGTCCGGGACGGCCGCGTCGCTCACGGTCGCGAGCGTCGTCGTGCCGGATGGCCAGACCTCGATCGCCGTGCCGGTGACCGCGGTCGCGCAGGATCCCGATGTCACGCTCACCGCGATGCTCGGCACGAACATGCAGACCGCGCACGTCCGCGTGCTCGGCGCGGCCGAGGTCCCACAGACCGTCGTGCTGTCGCCGAACGACGCCACGGTGAACGTCAACGGCACCGTGCAGTTCACCGTGACGCTCGACGTCCCGGCGGTGACGTCGGTCCAGGTCGGGCTCGCGGTCACGAACGCGGCGGGGACGCTGCCGGCGATGGTGCAGATCGATCCACCGAACGTGGCGGCGACGTTCACGTACACCGATGTCGCGCTGAGCGGCACGGCGGTGGTGACCGCGACGTTCGGCGCGAGCACGAGCAGCGCGAACGTCACGGTGTCGACCGGCGCGAACCACCTCGTGATCAACGAGGTCGACTACGACCAGCCCGGTCCCGACAACACCGAGTACGTCGAGATCTATAACCCGTCGGCCGCCGCGATCTCACTCGCGAACAAGACCCTGTACCTCGTCAATGGCTCCAACAGCGAGGTCTACGGCACGGTCGATCTGTCCTCCGCGGGGTCGCTGCCGGCCCATGGCTACCTGGTCGTCGCGGGCGCAGGAGTCACGGTGCCGATGACCGCGCTCAAGATCGATCCGGGCTGGACGCACGACGCGGTCCAGAACGGCGCTCCCGATGGCCTCGCGCTGGTCGACACGAGCACGAACACGCTGATCGACGCGCTGAGCTACGAGGGCTCGATCACCGCGGCGATGCTCCCGGGCTTCGCGACGCCACCGTCGCTCGTCGAGGGCACCGCGCTGGCGAGCACGGTCGCAGATTCCAATACAACGGATGGTTCTCTGTGCCGCCACCCGGACGGGCAAGACACCGATGATGCGGCCACCGACTGGGGCCTGTGCGCCACCTTGTCGCCGGGGACGGCCAATCCCTGATCTGCTATAACGCGTGCTTCAAACTTGGAGCACACGATGACCTTCTCGCTCGACAAGCAGGGTATCTCGGTCGCCGAAATTCACCGCAACGCGACCCCGGCGTTTCTCTACGAAGCGGCGCTGAGGTTCGAGAAGGGCTCGGCGATCTCCTCGACCGGCGCGCTGATCGCCTACTCGGGGAAGAAGACCGGCCGCAGCCCGACCGACAAGCGCGTCGTCGACGAGCCCGAGGTTCGCGACGACGTGTGGTGGGGCCCGGTCAACATCAAGCTCGATGCGCAGAGCTTCCTCATCAACCGCGAGCGCGCGATCGATTATCTCAACACGCGCGAGCGGCTGTACGTCGTCGACGGGCTCGCCGGCTGGGATCCCAAGTACCAGCTCAAGATCCGGGTCGTCACGTCGCGCGCGTATCACGCGCTGTTCATGCACAACATGTTGATCCGCCCGACCGAGGCCCAGCTCGAGGCGTTCGGCGAGCCCGACTACGTGATCTTCAACGCCGGTGGGTTCCCGGCGAACCGCCACACCCAAGGCATGACCTCGACGACGTCGATCGATCTGTCGTTCCAGCGCCGCGAGTTCGTGATCCTCGGCTCCGATTACGCCGGCGAGATGAAGAAGGGTGTGTTCACGATCATGAACTACCTGATGCCGAAGCAGGGTGTGCTGTCGATGCACTGCTCGGCGACCCAGGCGCGCGACGGCGGCGATACCTCGATCCTGTTCGGCCTGTCGGGCACCGGCAAGACCACGCTCTCGGCCGATCCGAAGCGCTTGCTGATCGGTGACGACGAGCACGGCTGGAGCGATCAGGGCATCTTCAACATCGAAGGTGGCTGCTACGCGAAGGTGATCAAGTTGTCGAAGGAGCAGGAGCCGGACATCTGGAACTCGCTGCAGTTCGGCGCCGTGCTCGAGAACGTCCGCATGGACCAGTACAACCGCGTCGACTACAACGACACCTCGATCACCGAGAACACCCGCGGCTGCTACGTCCTGGACACGATCCCGAACGTGAAGCTTCCCGCGGTCGCCGGTCACCCGAACAACGTGATCTTCCTGACCGCGGACGCGTTCGGCGTGTTGCCACCGGTCTCGAAGCTGACGCCCAGCCAGGCGATGTACCACTACATCTCGGGCTACACCGCGAAGGTCGCGGGCACCGAGGTCGGCGTCAAGGATCCCGAGCCCACGTTCAGCGCGTGCTTCGGCGGCCCGTTCCTGGTCTGGCACCCGACCAAGTACGCCGAGCTCCTCGCGGACAAGCTCAAGAAGCACGGCGCCCAGACCTGGCTCGTCAACACGGGCTGGTCCGGTGGCGGCTTCGGCGTCGGTTCGCGGATCAAGCTCAAGTACACCCGCGCGATCATCGACGCGATCCACTCGGGCGCGCTCGACAAGGTTGCGACCATCGAAGATCCCAACTTCGGCGTCGCGGTACCGACCAGCTGCCCCGAGGTCCCGAGCGAGCTCCTCATGCCGCGCAACACGTGGTCGGACAAGGCCGCGTACGACGCCCAGGCCAAGAAGCTCGCGAAGCTGTTCGCCGACAACTTCAAGAAGTACGAAGCGCACGCCTCGCCCGAAGTCCGCGCCGGCGGCCCGAAGTCGGTTGGCTAGCGCAGGCCCGCAGCGGAGGCGAGCAACGCGAGCTCGGCGCGATTGTCGAGCCCGAACAGCGCGAGCAGCGCCGACACGTGCGCCTTGATCGCGCGCTCGCCGACCCCGAGCGCGCGCGCGATCGTGCGGTTATCGCGGCCGACCGCGAGCCACCCCATGACGCTGCGCTGGCGTGGCGTCATCCGGTGCCACAGCTTGAACTGACGCGCGAGCTCCGCCGAGGCGCGCCGGCGCCGGCCGAGGTGGCCGAGCGCCGCGGCATCGAGGGCGCGGGGCTCGATCCCGATCTGGTCCAGCGTGCGGATCGCGGCGGCCTGGCGCAGCGCCGTCCCGATCGGCACGAGTCGGCTGGCGGAGAGGGCGCGCGCCGAGGCGAACAGCGCCGCACCGTCTTGGTCCGTGTGGTCGAGGTCGAGCAGGATCGCGTCGAGCGGCCGGTTACGTGCGCTGGCGCTCAGCTGTGCCAGCGTGCCGCACTCGATCACCTTCCGGCCGGTTCGTCGGGCGAGCTGCGCGAGGCCGCGCCGGCATGCGGCGTGGTTCGACATCACGCTGATCACTTCGAGCTCGGCCACGCCGCGGCGAGGTGCAGAGCGTGGGCCAGCGGCCTCAGGCCTTGCGGCGGCGGCGCTCGACGAGCCAGAACCCGACGATCCCGGCGAGCACGACTTCTCCCACGATGCACAGCACCGCCGCTGTCTGATGGCCGCGGATCGATGCTTCGGTGAGGTAGATCGGCAGCGTGTCCGCGGTGCGGCGCAGGTCGTTTGGCCAGACCTCGTCGGCCAGCGGGGAGTCCATCGCGACGAGCGTGCCGACCAGCGCGCGCGCGCCCTCGCGGCCGGGCTTGGCCACGATCGGCAGCACCTGCGTGCCGGCGTGACAGCCGTAGCCGGCGGTGTCGTCCGAGAACGTGCCGAGGAGCTCGAGCGAGTCGCACTCGACCCGGACGAATTGCTTCGGGTTCGGCGTGGCCAGCTGCTGGAGATCCGCGGCGTCCATGTAGGTCGCGCCGCGCAGCGCGGGGCCCTCCTCCATGATGCCGCCGAGGCCGGCCATCGCGAGGATCGCGACGAGGAAGCCCTTGCCGCGCGTGAGCTGCCACCACGGCGCGCTCGGCGCCGCGACGCGCTCGGCGCTGTGGGCGCTCGCGATCGCCTCGACCTGGGCGAGCACGGCGCCGACCCCCGGATGGGCGTGGTCGGCGTGATCGGCGTGGTCCTCGCGATACGGACCATCGGCGGCGGGCGTGACGTCGTATTGGCCGGAGGTGATCCGATCCGCCGCGGCGTGCGCACTCGGATCGCGACGCTCGACGCCGGCGATCCGCAACAGGCCAAATGCGGTCGCGGCCTCCGCGATCGACTTCGCGCCGTACTGCGCGATGTCCTCGGGCGGGCGGGTGAGGCCGAGCTGGTCCCAGCGCTCCTGCAGCCCCTGCTTGACCCGCGCGCGCATCTCCGCCGGCATCCGCGCCGGTTCGCAGCGGCTGCCGAAGGCGACCAGGTTGAAGTCGCTGCGGCGCGAAGGTCGAGCCGTGCGCGCCGCCCACGCGGCGAGGCTGAGCGCCGACAGGACGGCCCCGGCCACGAGCGCGCCGACCGAGCCGGCCACGAAGCACGCGATCGCGGCGATCGGTGCCCACATCCGCAGGTACGCGAACAGCACACTGCGGCCATGCAAGCGGATCTCGAACCCGCGCGGCGCGCCGCCGTCCTGCGTGATCCAGTACGACTTGATCGGGAACAGCGGCATGTACCAGACGTGCGCGAACATGGTCTGGGCGTACTCGCCGCCGTGCATGTCGACCCGTCCAAACACCCGCCGCCCGAAGATGATCAGCATGGCTTGTTCGTAACGCACCGGCGGGGGGCGCGTCTACGGCTGACTGCGCGGCGGTCAGAACTCGAAGTCGACGCCGGCGAACCAGGTCGTATCGCCGACATCGAGCTTGGTCTGCTTGCCGAAGCCGTCGACCCAGCCCGCGTTGACCTCGCCGTAGAACCCGGCGTGCTCGAGGCCACTCTCGTGCATCGAGCGCGCGGCCTCGGCGTCGATCCGCTCGGCACGGATCGCGATGCCGAGCGCGCCGACCAGGCCGGCGGTCGCGCCGATCGCGCGGTTGTTCAGATCCATCGGAGCGCGCGAGAAGTTGCCTGCCGGATCGGTCGACCACCACACGTAGTAGCCGAACCCGCCGCGCACGTAGGGCACGATCGGGATGCCGTATTCGTCGTCGAGGTAGGAGAACCGGTAGACCGCGGTGAGCTGGAGCGGGATCAACCGGAACGAGGTGGTGTCGCCGGGCGATCGGGTCCGATTCGGATCGTTCGGATCCGAGGCATCCGTGAACGCGTGCGCGGTCTTGCCCATGTAGCCCACCGAGATCCCGACGCCGAGCTGGCCCAGGCCGGTCCACAGGAAGCGATCGACGTCGAGCATCGGCAGGACCGAGTAGCCGCCGAACATCGCCTGGTAGGGCCCTTGACCGGCGCTGTTGCGCACGCTGGTCTGCGAATCGATCTGCGGCGTGTACGGGCCGCCGCGCAGGCCCGCATGCCACTTCACCACCGTCGGCTCGTCGGCGAGCGCCGCATCGGTGGTCTCGCCCGTGGTCTGATCCTCCCAGTACGGCGACTGTGCATGCGCACGGGTCGGCGACAGCATCACGAGCGCGACCGCACCGGCGGCGGCGATCTGGGTCGCGATCTTCGACCGGCTGCGGAGCAGCCGGCGGCGCGCGAGCATGATCCCGCCGAGCATGAACAGGCCGGGCAGGGTGAGCACGTGCCACAGCAGCGCGAACACGACGAGCGGGAGCAACAGGATCCCGCACAGGATCCGCAGCATGATGTGCCCCTGGACGTACGCGCCGAGCGGCGCGAGCGTCTTGTAGTACGCGGCGGTCAGCCAGCGGCCGTAGGAGGTCTCGGCGAGCGTGTGGTCGCGGAACGAGCGCAGCGCCGAGGTCAGCGGATTGTCGTCCCCGTAGGTCTCGGCGAGCAGGCAGAAGCCGCCGTCGATGTGGTCGCCCTTGTTGTGAAGATCTTCCCAGAAGTCGGTGACCGGATGCGGCGTCATCGTCGACGTGAAGTACGTGCCCGACGCGTTGCCGGCGAGGTCGATCGAGAGCAGCACGACGGTGTACGGCACGCCGTTCTTGAGGTTCTCGAGGCGGAGCGAGGTCGCGGTCGCGTCGGTGGTCTCGCCACAGATGAACGCGGGATCGAGTTGGGACAGACCCTGGGGCAGCTCGACCTCGGTGCTCGCGTCGAACGGGATCGCCGCGTCCTCGAAGTCCTTCGCGTCGGGGGCGGCATCGGGCGCGTCCATGACGTCCGGCGCGTGTCGCGCGGTCGAGACCGTCACGTCGCTCGGCGCGAAGCTGCTGAGGTCGAACGCAGCGCCGCACAGCGTGCGCGGCGTGATGTAGCGCGCCGCCGGAGGATCGGTGCGGCCCGGCGCGCCGCCGTCGGTCGAGCACAGCGCCTGGTAGTACGCGATGTCGGCGATGTTGCCAGTCGGTGCGGTCCACGAGATCTGGATCGCGTTCTCGGCACCCTCGGCCGTGAACTGCGTCGGTAGTGGAGGCGGCAACGAGTCGGTGGTGATCGCTTGCGACACGAAGTAGTCGGGTGCGCCGCTGTTATCGGTGTCGACGAATACCCACTCGGCGCTCGCGAGCGCGCGCTGCTGGCAGCCTTCGGGATTCGGCTCGGGGTTCATCAGATCGAAGATCGGAACGTCGGGCGTGACGACGCTCGTGTTCGCGATCGAGCCGACGTCGGTGATGCTGGCCGACGTGATCTGATGGCACTGCGCGTTGCGCGTCATGATGTCGGCATCGCAGCTCGTGCCGACCCAGATCTGTGCCGGTACCTGCAGCGGTGGCGTGCCGGGATTGTTGAGCCCGATCTCGTAGTGAAACGAGGTCTCGTAGTACGGGTCCTTCGTCGCCGAATTCGGCTGCGAGCACACGCAGTGCGCGAAGTTGAAGTACTGCTGCGTCGACGTCGGGTCGTGCGCGGGCAGGACCGGGTCCTGGCTGTTGTTCTCGTGGATGAACAACCGCTTGAAAACGAGCGACGAGCCGTCGGGCATCGTGCCATCGGCACTCGCGACGCCGGTCGCAGCCAAGATCAGGATCGAAACCAGCAGTCGCATCGGCGCATGTGTCATTGCAAGGACGAGGCCGCGAGCAGGCGCAGACACCTCGTCCTAGGGTCGATATCACGGGCGGATCCACGCTTCAACTTCGTCGGAGCGCCTGCCAATCTGGCACGCACGCGATGTGGGGCACGTCACCGGGTCGCGAGCGCCGAAACGATGGCTCCGGCGAGCTCGGTGGCGCGGCGCTCGGCGGCGGGATCGGCACGGCCGCCCCACTCGGCGGCGTAGTACAGGTCGGTCAGCTCGCGGAGCTGGGCGGCAAACGGGTTTGCCAGGCGCGCGGCGTGCTCCCGCGGCGTGACGCCGGGCGGGCGCGCGAGGCCGTGCTTCGCGAGCTGCTTCGCGACGCGGTGATACGCCGCCGCGATCGCGGAGCGCGAGCGCGGCCGGGCGCGGGCGGTCGGTGATCGCGGATCCGCGTCGCGGCGGCGGCGACGGCGGACGTACACCACGCTGGCGATCGCGGCCGCGAGCGAGGCGAGCAGCCACACGTGGCGGACGACCAGATCCTTCAACGAGACCGCGCCGCTCTTGATCGCCGAGCCCATATCGCGGAACAGCTGGAGCTGCGCGACCAGGTCGTACTCGATCACCCACTTGGTCCACTGGAACCGCAGCGTATCCATGAACCGCGCCATCCGCGCGCGCCAGCCGCTGCCGCCGCG
>JBDTEH010000224.1:0-12097 GCA_039922635.1 Kofleriaceae bacterium
TCCAGTTCAGCGTCCAGCGCACCCACATCCACCTGCTCGTCGAGGCCACGGACCGGCTCGCGCTCGCGAAGGGCATGCAGACGTTCGGCATCTCCGCCGCGAAACACATCAACGCGTCGATCATCGATGCGGACGGTAAGCGCCGCCGCGGTGCGGTGTTCCCCGACCGCTATCACGTCAAGATCCTCAAGACGCCGCGCCAGGTCCGCAATTGCCTGTCGTACGTGCTCAACAACTGGCGGCATCACGGAGAGGACAAGAGCGCGAGCGCGAGCACGCGTGCGCGGCAGCTCGATCCGTTTTCGAGCGCGGTGACGTTCGAGGGCTGGAAGGAGCGCGAGGCGCGACCAGGGCAGCGCTACGTGCAGCCGCCTGACTATGTCGCGCCGCTGGTGTGGGCACCGCGCACGTGGTTGTTGACCGTCGGGTGGCGCAGGTACGGTTTGATCAGCGCGTTCGAGATCCCCGGAGCCAACGACGAATAGGCCGGGCTGGGAGGTTTAGACGGGGGCCGCCGCCGCCGCAACCACCAGTGTGCGGCCTGGAGGCCGCAGCTGCAGAGCGTCGGGAAGCGCGTCGAGGTTTCCTCGACCACGCCTCACGAGCACCTCGTGTTAGCTACGATGGAGCATGCCACGCGAGATGGGTTCGGTTGTTGTGCTCGCGGTGGCCGCAGCGTGCAGCTTTGGCTGCCGCTCCGACGATCGCGGTGCATCGACCGATGGCCCGGTCGGGCAGGACGCAGCGACCTCCCCAGTCGATGCTCCGATCGACGCCTTCGAACCTCCCGTCACGGAGATCGGCACCGTCGAACAGGCATCGGACCGCGTGATCGTCTTCAAGGCGGATGCGGACTGGTCGCAGACCAGCTCCATCGTGTGGTCGTGGCAGCCGTCGGATTCGCCGCAGATCCCCACCGCCGCTCGCGCTTGGTTCGCCCTGTTGTCGGACGTCAAGCTACGAAATCACGGCACGAGCGCGATCGTCGCCGCGTCCAGAGGTGGCGTCGCGATCATCACGATCGCGACCAAGAAGGTGACCTTCTACGCTCAGCCCGGCGGCAATACGCACTCGGTAGAGCTCCTTCCGGACGGCAACCTCGCGAGCATCTCGAGCACCGGCGGCTTCGTGAAGCTCTATTGCACCGATCCGGGATCGACGGTGGTCAAGACCTACCCGATCGCCGACGGTCACGGCGTGCTTTGGGATCCCGTGCACGAGCGGCTCTGGGCGCTCGGAGGGACGCAGCTGATCGCGTACAGGTACGGAGGCACGCACTCCGATCCGGCGCTCACGATCGAGGCGACGTACGCGACGCCGACCGCCGGCGGGCACGAGTTGTTCCCGGTCCCGAACCAACCCGAGTTGTTCGTTTCGACGGGAAGCCACGTCTATCAGTTCGACACCGAAGCGCGTACGTTCGCGCCGTTCACGCTCGATCTGCCGGCGATCAAGAGCTTCAGCGAGAATCCGGTCAGCGGGCAGATCGTGCTGATGACCCCGACGACGAGTTGGTGGTCGGACACGGTCGTCTTTCATCGACCGGCCGCGACCCGCGTGATGCCGAACGCGAGGTTCTACAAGGCGCGGTGGTGGAGCGAGATACCGGGCTGGTAGCGGTGCCGCGTGGCCTGCGTCGGCTGGTTGTCGCGTGTCACCGCACGGGGGTGAGCTCGACCTCGCCGGCCGGTTCGCCCTCACCGAGGCGGTCGGGCTCGCCGTGACGAGGTTTTCCCACCCACCGATGGTACGCTGCGGCCGAACGAATGGCGGTCCGGCGTCCCCTCAGCGACGTCCTCAGCACGGGGATGCTGACCGGACTATTCGCAGGGTTCGCGGCCGGCGCGATCGACGCGATCTGGGCGTGGTCCCCGGCCGCGCAGTTCGTGCCGGACGTGCTCGGCCGGGTGCGGTTCGTGCTGTACACGGCGCTGTCGCATGCGCTGATCGGCTTGGTCGTGGGCCTGGTCGCCACGCTGGGCCTGCTGCTGCTGTCTCGCGCGACGCGACTCGGCGATCTGTGGCGGTTCACGTTCGCGCATCATCGTGAGCGCCAGGCGACCACGCCGCGCGAGGCGACGATCGGGCTCAGCGTCGTGCTGGTCGGCGTGCCGATCCTCGCGGCGGCGCTGTTCGTCGCGTATCGCTCGACGCTGCCGTACCTGGCGAGTCGCCACGAGATGCGGCTGGTCGTGCTCGTCGCGATGGCGAGCGGGCTCGCCGCGGTCGCGGTCGCGATCCCGCTCGCGTTCGTCGCCGCGCGGCCGGTCGAGACCGGGCTCGCGCGCCTCGTGCGGCGCGCACCGTGGCTGGCGTCGGTGTGGGCGCCGTTCATCGCGGCCGCCGTGCTGCTCGCGCTCGGCGCGGCGGTGTGGGCGAAGCTGCAATGGGACACCGCGAAGGTGTTGCCGCTGCGCGGACCGATCGTCGCGGTGGTCGGCCTCGGGCTCGCGCTCGGGTTCGTCCGGATCGCCGGGGCCACGACCGCGACGCTCGCCCGCGTACCGGCGTGGCCGCGTCGCGCCGGCTGGGTCGCGCTACCGATCGGGGTGCTCGTCGCGGTGCTCGCGACCGGCGGGTCGGCCCCCGTGATCAAGGCCGAGCTCGCGTACACCGGGCTCGGCGGCGGCATCGCGCGTGACCTGCGCACGCTGTTCGATCGCGATCACGATGGCTACTCGCGCTACCTCGGCGGCGGCGATTGCGACGACTCGGATCCGACCGTGCACCCCGGCGCACCCGAGATCCCCGACGACGGCATCGATCAGAACTGCAGCGGCGGCGATGCCAGCGCGAAGCGCGAGCGCGAGCCGATCGCGTTCGTGCCCGTCCCGGCGACCGTGCCGAAGGACTTCAACGTCCTGTTGATCACGATCGATACGACGCGCGCGGATCACCTCGGCGCGTACGGCTACCCGCGCCCAACCTCGCCGAACATCGACAAGGTCGCGGCCGAGGGCACCGTGTTCGATCAGGGCTGGGCGCACGCGCCGTCGACGCGCTACTCGATGCCCGCGATCCTGACCGGGCGGTTGCCACTCGACGTCTACTACGACACGACGGTGTGGTGGCCGGGGCTGTTGCCCAAGGCGACGACGATCGCCGAGTACCTCGCGCCGCTCGGCTTCGTCACCGGGGCGATCACGAACTACGAGTACTTCGATCGCAAGCGCCACTTCGATCAGGGCTTTGTCGAGTACGACAACGAGGACGCGAAGCTGCACACCGCGGCCGCCGGCAAGGGGCCCGAGGAGACCCACGGCAGCTCGTCGAAGGAACAATCCGACAAGGCGATCAGCTTCGTCGATCGTCACGCGAGCGAGCGCTGGATGCTCTGGGTCCACTACTACGACCCCCACGCGGCCTACGAGACCCATGCCGGCATCAAGCCGTTCGGGACCGACGCCGAAGCGCGTTACGACGGCGAGATCGCGTTCACCGATCTACACCTCGGCCGCGTGTTCGACGAGCTCCGCGCGAAGGGGCTCTATGACAAGACGGTCATCGTGATCACCGGCGATCACGGGGAGGAGTTCGGCGAGCACGGCTTCTTCAACCACGGCTACCACCTCTACGAGACCAAGGTGCCGCTGATCATCCGGGTCCCCGGGTTGGCTCCCAGGCATGCTCGTACCCCGGCAGGACATGTCGACATCATCCCTACACTCGTCAACCTCGCAGGCGGTTCCCCGCACGAAGACATGATGGGACGCTCGCTCGTCGACGTGCTCGCGGGCCATGATGTACCGCGTACGGTGTTCCAGCAGCTCAGCTTCGAGAACCACAACGAGAAGCGCGGCGCCGCCGATGGTACCTGCCACGTGATCTTCAACGTCAGCCCCGATCCGAGCTGGGAGGTCTACCAGGACCCTCACGACGCGCACGATCTCTCGAGCGATCCCGACGCGTGCCGCGAGCTCCGTGATCGGCTCGCGCGCTGGTACGACCACGAGACCATTCCGGCCGGCGCCGTCGAGGCGTTGCTCCCCGGCCGGCCCACGATCGGCAAGCCGCTCGACGTCGATTTCGGCGGCCGGGTCCGCCTGCTCGCGGTCGATGTGCCCACCACCGCCAAGCCCGGGGAGACCGTGGACGTGACCTGGACGTGGCAGGCGCTCGGCCGCGGCCCCGACGGCTGGAAGGTGTTCGTCCACCTCGAGAGCCCGACCAAGCACTCGACGAACTTCGATCACGCACCGCCGCGCCCGTTCCTGTGGTGGCGCGCCGGTCAGTTCATCCGCTACACGACGAAGCTCACGATCCCGCGCGGCGAGACCGGCGCGTTCACGCTGCTCGCCGGCCTGTGGAGCGACGCGACCAAGGCCGACCTGCCCGCGAGTGGCGGCCATGTGCCGATCGTCCACGACGCCGCGGCGGTGGCGACGATCGAGGTCGCACCGTAATGGGCGAGCGTCGGTTCTGGCGGATCGCGCCGTGGATCCTGCTCGCGCTCGCCGGGCTGTACCAGATCACGCTGCTCGCGATCGCGATCGGCGGTCGCGTCAGCTATCCGTACGACCTCGAGTGGATGGAGGGCGGCATGCTCCACCACGCGCTGCGCATCCAGGAGGGCCACTCGCTCTACGCGGCGCCGTCGATCGACTTCATCCCGTACCTCTACACGCCGCTCTACCCCGCCCTGCTCGCGATGCTCGGCAAGGTGTTCGGGCTCGGCTACACGCTCGGGCGCGTGATCTCGGTGTTGTCGCTGGTCGTGATCGCCGGCGCGGCGTTCGCGACGATCGTGCCCGGCGGCGCCACCGGCACGCACCTGCCGGGCGCGCGGGTGATCGCGACGCGGTTCGCGCGCCGGTTCGTCGCGATCGCGCAGCCGATCGCGTGGTGCGGCGCGATCCTCGCGCTCGGCCTGTTCGCGGCGATCTATCCGTTCGTCGAGGGTTGGTACGACCTCGTGCGCGCCGACACGCTGTTCCTCGCGATGGCGACCGCGGCGCTCGCGGCGATGCCGCACCTCGCGCGCGGCCCCGAGGACTGGCGCGGCCACGCGCGGGTCGCCGGCGGTGCGGCGATCCTGGCGCTCGCGTTCTTCTGCAAGCAGACCGGGGTGTTCTACGTCGTGCTCGGCGGCGGGATCGTCGCCGTGATCGACTGGCGCAAGCTCGCGGCGTACATCGCCACGGCCGGCGCGATCGGCCTGGGCGGCACGCAAGCGATCAACACCGCGACCGGCGGCTGGTTCTGGACCTACATCTCGAAGATCCACCGCGCGCACGACTTCAACATGGATCGGTTCTGGAAGTCGTTCGGCAACATCTTGTGGCACTTCCCGGCGATGACGATCGTGATCGCGGTGGCGGCGATCGTGCTCGCGGTCACGTGGTGGCGGACCCGCGAGCTGCCCGCCGCGGCGCCCGCGTTCCTGCTGTGGCTGTCCGCGTTCGCGCTGTCGATCGTCGTCGGTGCGATCGGCTGGGGCACCGAGTTCGCGCACTTCAACGCGTACATGCCGGCGTTCCTGCACGGCGCGCTCGCCGCCGGCGCGGCGCTGCCGCTGCTCGCGCAGTGTGTCCAGGCGTGGCGGATCGCCGGCCGCGAGAGCTCGAACGATTCGTCGGCGCTGACCGCGATCGATACCAAGATCGCGCAGGGCGTCGCCGGCGTCGCCGCGATCGCGCTCGCCGCGACCTGCGTGCTCGCGCACTGGTCGCCCTCGAAGTTCATCCCGAGCGCGCGCGATGTCGCCGCCGGCGACAAGCTGATCAAGCGGATCGCGGCGATCGACGGTGACGTGTGGATGCCCTCGCACCCCTGGTACCTCGTGCTCGCCGGCAAGCAACCGCACGCGCATCGGATGGGCATCAAGGACGTCACCACGCGGCAGACCCGCACGATCGTCGGCCTCGACGACGCGCTCGCGAAGCACAAGTTCTCGGCGATCGTGATGGACGATCGCGATCTGTTCCTCGAGCTGCCCCAGCTGACCGCGCAATATCACCCCGCGCTCAAGCTCCCCGCCGACGAGCGCCCGCGGGTGTTCACCGGCGCGCACGTCGTGCCCGATACGGTGTGGTTGCCGCGGCTGCCCGCGACGCCACCGGCCGGGGCGAAGGCGATCTTCAACTTCGAGCAGCCTACCTGGCAGGGCTGGACCCGCTCGGGGCCCGCGTGGGGCGACGGGCCCGCGATCGAGCCCGAGGCCGGCCAGGGCCTCGTCGTCGGCGTCACCGGCCAGCGCTTCGCGAACTCGATGCACGGCGGCGACATCGCGACCGGGCGCGTGACCTCGCCGAGCTTCGTGCTCGACGGCCGCCGGATCTCGCTGCTGGTCGCGGGCGGCACCGATGACACCAAGCTGCGGGTCGAGCTGTGGGTCGATGACAAGCTCGTGCGCACCGCGGGCGTGCCGGCGCCCGGCGGCGAGTCGCTGCAGCGCACGACGTGGATGATCGACGACGACCTGGTCGGCAAGCGCGGCACGCTCGTGCTCGTCGATGATTCGCCGACCGGCCACCTCGTCGTCGACGATGTCTGGATGTGGGCGAACCCGTGACGTAGGCTCGGGGGATGCGCCTCGCTTGCCTGCTCTTGATGATCCCTTCGCTCGCCGCCGCCGATCGCATCGGCCCCGCCACCGCCGGTGCGCCGCTGCCGGCGCAGGAGCGCGTCGCGATCCGTCCGCCCGCCCGGCCCCCACTGCCCCCGCAACCCCCGCATGCCTCGGTCGAGGTCGCCACGCAGGGCAAGCGGATCGCCGGCGCGTACACCTGCAAGGGCAACCGCGCCCAGGTCGATGGTTCGTCGGCGCCGCTCGTCGCGAAGCTCGCGATCAAGCTCGAGCTCGACAACGCGTGGATCGCGACGCAGTGGAGCGACGCCGCGATGAAGCGGACCGACTACCGCACGTATGACGACACGTCGAAGCAGTGGACGCGGTTCTCGCTCGCGAGCGACGGCTCGCACCAGACCCTGACCTCGCTGGGCGACAAGGCGGGCGAGTGGCTGTGGGAAGGCGTGGAGAGCTCGTCGACCGGCAGCCTCCAGGTTCGCCACCACGAGAAGCTCGCCGGCAAACAACTCGAGCTGTGGGGCGAGGCGTTGCTCGGCGGCACGTGGCAGAAGGTCTACACGGCGAGCTGCAAGCGCTAAGGCCGCGCGTACAGCGACACGATCGGCACGCCCGCGGTGCGCAGCACGAACCGCGGGCGCACGGTCCCGTAGTTGTTCCAGATCATGAAGTCGTGGCGGTTGAAGTGGAGCTCGTGGATCACGAGCGCGTACTTGCTCGCCGCGATGCCCGCGCCCTCGGGGCCCGCGTCGGGGTAGCCCCTCGGCAGCTCGCCGAGCCGCTGGTACCAGCCCCACGCGGGCGAGGCGTCGTGCGAGTACACCGGGCCCGGCGGCAGCCGCGCGAGCTCGGGCAACACGCCCTTCGCGGCGACGCCCCAGAACTGGCGGTTCATGCCGAGGTCCGCACCGCCGGGGGCACCACCGGCGAGCGCGGAGTACCAGGTCAACGCGTACGGGTGCGAGACCGCGACCTCGGACAGGCCCGCCAGGACGATCGCGCCGCCGACGACGGCGACCGCGACGCGCTCCGGGATCCGCGCGAACACCGCGCGGGCCTGGCGCGCGGCCCAGATCCCACCGACACCGGCGGCGATGCAGATCGTCGGCAGCACCGCCATCCAGTGCTTCTCGGCGCCGAAGATCGGCGTCGTACCGATCAGGAACGGGCCGATCGCCGCGGCGGCCGAGAGCCCGAGCAGCAGCACCGGCGCGCGATCGCGATGCTCGCGCCACTTCGAGATCCAGACGCCCGCACCGATCGCCGCCGCCGCGAGCGTCGCGGTCGGCACGGTGAACAGCGTCGTGACGATCGCGACGTGCCACGGGAACCGCGGCGCGTTCCAGTTATGGCCGAGGTACTCGAAGTTGTAGTCGACGTGGTGCATGTGAAACGCCAGCCACGCGCGGACGTGGCCGATCGGATCGAGCCACAGCCACGGCCACAGCACGAACAGCACGAGCGGGCCGATCACCGCCATCGCGACCGCGACGCGCCAGCGGTGCAGCGGATCCTTCGCGCGCCACGCGAGCACCGCGTAGTGCACCGCGATCGCGAACGGGAGCAGGAGTGCGGTGTGCTTGGTCGCGAGCGCGAGCCCCCACGCGACGCCGACCAGCCACGGCCACTTGCGGCCGTCCAGACAGCGCCAGTACGCGACGATCGTCGCGAACCACAGCGTCATGATCGGCGCGTCGAAGCAGTCGAGCCCGGCGTGGAACAGCGCGCGCGGCAACGCGATCAGGCAGCCGACCGCGAGGATCGCCTCGGCGAGCCCCCACAGCTCGAGCACGAACGTGAACACCAGCCACGCGAGCACGCCGTGGAGGATCGCCGACGGCAGCCGATACGCGGTGAGCTCGTCGAGGATCGGCAGCTTGTCGTGGAACCAGCGGTGCGACAGGCCCGCGGCGAGCTTGATCAGCGGAGGGTGCTCGGGGTTGCCACCGCCGCCGAGCGGGCCGCCGAACGTCGCGTCGATCCGCTTGCCGTCGAAGCCGTGCTGGAGCTTGACCAGGCCGGTCCACCACTCCGCGTAGCGCGCGCCCGCGGCCATGTAGACGGTCTCGTCGCGCGCGATGCCGACGTCGCGCTGGAGCACGAGCACGCCGAGCGTGGTCGCGATCGCGAGCGCGAGCCCGAGCCATTTCGGGGGCACGCGGATCACCGGCGCGCCTCCGCGGCGAAGCAGATCAAACGATCCGGCGACACCGCCTTCGCGACGAACGTGACCTCGGCGGGCCCGGGGGTGGTCGCGAGCTCGAACCGGACCCAGCCGTCGTCCACGCCGGCGACCACGTCTGCCGAGGCCGCGCCCGCGTGGACCACGAGCTCGCCGGGCGTGCGGATATCGCGGCGCTTGAACACGTCGGCGAGCCCGACATAGCCCACGAGCGTGGCGCCGAGCGTCATCCGGATCGTGATCGTGACCTGGCCGTGGGCCGGCGGCACGACCTGCCAGCAGCGGTGCGGCGCGAAGCCGACCTCCGCGAGCTCGCGCACCGGCCGCACGCCATCGGAGCGCGGCTCGTCCGCGAGCGCGTCGTCGACCACGATCGCCGGCGTCCGCACGTAGTGCGCGAGCGTCACGCCGTCGAAGTCGGTCGCGGTCGCGGCGGTCAGCCCCGCGACCTCGGGCGCGTGCGCGCCGCGGATCGCGAGCTCCCAGATCGAGCCGTACTTCGCGGCGTCCATCCGCGCTGCCATGTCGATCGGGATCAGATCTCCGGCGTGCAAGCGCCCGACCGGATCGATCCACGCCGGCGCGAACACGATCAGCTCGCCGGGCTGGTGCGCCGCCCGCAAGGCGGTCACCGCGCGCTCCCAGGCCCCGTCGTCCGGTACCGCGCCGGCGTCGTGAAACGTCGCGACGATCTCCCACACAGCGACGGCGACCAGCAGAAGCGCCGGCGCTGCGGCGAGCGGCTTCTTCACGGTGCCCTCAAACTACCACTATGATGGCGCCCGATGTCAGGCGCCAAGGTTCACGCCGCGCTGTACGCGATCGGGCTGGTCATCTACGGCCTGCTCGCGGCGGGCCGGATCGGCCACCAGTCCCAGGCGCCGCAGTTCGTCTACCAGGCCGATGCGTGGCTGCACGGTCACGTCTCGATCGAGCCGCCCCTGATCGACAACGACTGGGCCAAGCTCGAGACCGTCATGCTCACCGACGGCCGCGAGGTCGAGGGCCGCCGGATGGTGTCGCGCCCGGTGTTCCGCACGCTGACCGGTGACGAGATCCCGCTCGCCCAGGTCAGGGCCACCAAGGCGATCACCTGGTTCATGTCGTTCCCACCGCTGCCGACGCTGCTCATGCTGCCATCGGCCGCGATCTCGGGCCGCGCCGGCAACGACGTGATCCCGACGCTGTTGATCGCCGCGCTCGCGCTGCCGCTGTGCTTCGCGCTGCTCCGCCGGCTGGTCGCCGCCGGCCTGTCGATGCGCACGCGGCGCGAGGACCTGTGGCTGGTCGCCGCGTTCGCGTTCGGTAGCGTGCTGTTCTACAGCGCCGTCCAGGGCAAGGTCTGGTACACGGCGCAGGTCCTCGGCGTCGTGCTCGCGCTCGCGTACGCGTGGGCCTCGATCGAGGCGCGCCACCCGATCCTCGCCGGGCTCGCGCTCGGCGCCGCCGCGCTGACCCGCACGCCGATGGCGTTCATGTTCCCACTGTTCGTGGCCGAGGCGTGGCGGATGTCGGGGCGCCGGCTCGCGCCGCAGCTCCTCCGCTTCGCGATCCCGATCGTCGCGTTCGCCGCCGCCGGCATGATCTACAACGCCGCGCGGTTTCACTCGCCGACCGAGTTCGGTCACACCTACCTCGACGTCCGCCAGCAGGCCCAGATCGAGCAGTGGGGCCTCGCGAGCTATCACTACCTCGCGCGCAACCTCACGGTCGGCTTCACGCTGTTGCCCGACTGGCTCGGCCGCGCGCCGTGGATCCAGATCAGCGGGCATGGCCTCGCGCTGTGGTTCACCACGCCGCTCGTGCTCTACGTGCTGTGGCCGCGCGACAAGCCCCCGATCCACCGCGCGCTGTGGCTGACGATCGCGCTGGTCGCGCTGCCGTCGCTGTTCTATCAGAACTCCGGCTGGGTCCAGTTCGGCTATCGGTTCAGCCTCGACTACTTCGTGTTTCTGATCATGCTCGTCGCGATCGGCGGCCGCCCGCTCGGCGCGCTGGCCAAGGCGCTGATCGTGTTCTCGATCCTGGTCAACCTGTTCGGCGCGTACACGTTCGATCGCGACTGGCGTTACTACCGGGTCGGCGGCAACGCCTACGACGTGATCGTGTCACACTAGATCCATGCCGACTCCCGACATCATCGAGCGCGTCAAGAGCCTGCGAGACGAGCTCGGCGAGACCCAACCGGATCTGGCGCAAGCACCGAGCGTCGAGGAGCTCAAGGCCGCGATCGACGTCGTGCTCGCCCATCCCGAGGACGTCCCCAGCTACAAGTCGCTGAGCGATCGCCTGCTGTTTCACTATGTCGGGTTCCAGATCGATCACCCGAAGCTCGCCGCGTCGATGCAAGCGGTCGTCGACTCGCTCGCGACCGCCGGGCTCTGATCAGATCGGCCGGGCGAACCGCGTGCTCGAGCGTGGCGCCGAGCGCCGATCAAGCTCGTCCCAGCTTCTGACTGATCAGGCGATTCATCGACACGCCTTGCTCGGCAGCTTCCATCGCGAGCTCGCGGTGCTGGGCCGGAGGCACGCGCAGTGCGATGCTTCCGTTGAACTTCTTCAGCGAGAGTGGCTCCGGCGGTTGCTCTCTACTCTTCACCATATCCGCGAGGATCTCGGCGACGAGCTTCGTGATCCCGTTGAGCGCCTCGACCGTTGTGGGTGCGAGCCAGCTTAGCGACGGGAACTCCGCAACAAGCCCGACGTGCTCCTGATCCTGTTCGGACCAGATCACCCGGTACGTGTACTTCTCTACGTTCTTCGCCATTTCCTCTGCCTCTCGTTTTCGGTGTTCTCCTCGATTCGGTTTTCTCCGCGATCACTTCTTCTTCGGTGGCTTCCCCTTCGCGGCCGCCGCTCGTATCTCGATGAGCTTGTCGATCGCTTTCACGACCTGGCGCACCTGGTACGCCTTCGCTTTGCCCTTCTCGTCTTGAATGTTGACGCGTGGATCAAATGGCCACGGCGTCTTGAAGACGAAGTGGCTCGAGCCCGAAGTTCGAGGCGCGCCGAAGTATGCTTCGCAGACTTTCTTTAGATCGGCGAAGTGAATCTCGCGTCCCGCCCGCATGTCCTCGAGCACTTTCGCGAGATCGGCCGCCACCCGGAGATGATATCAATAATGATATCATCGTCAAGTCGATTCAAGCGCCTGGGCTCAGCGAGGCTCAGCAAGGCTCAGCGAGGTCAGCGAGGCAGCGCGCGGATCACGTGGCCGTCGGCGTCGATCCGGACCTGCCCTGCCTTGAGCAGGCCACCGATGGCACGCTTGAAGGCCTTCTTGCTGAGCCCGAACAGCGCGCGGATGGTCTCGGGGTCCGAGCGATCGCCGATCCGCGGCGGGTTCGGACCCGACAGCACCACCAGGATCGCCTCGCCATCGGAGGCCC
>JBDTEH010000225.1:0-21798 GCA_039922635.1 Kofleriaceae bacterium
ACACGATCGACTTGACCTGCCGGCTGGCGGTGGCCATGAAGTCGACCCACTCGCGAATCCCGAACGACGAGATCTTCTTGACGCCGCCGAGATCGAGCACGAGCCAATCGCAGACCACGCTCTTCGCGATCTTCTTGCCATCGAACGACTCGTCGATCGTGCCGACGAACTTGAGGCACGCGATCGGCCCGTCGGCGAACTTCTCGATCGTGAGCTTGGATTCCGGCGCGACCGGCGGCTGGGAGATCCGCGATTGCGACGAGCGAGGAGCGGCTTCCATCAAGTACTACTCCAGAAGTGAAGTGACTTCGCCTGCGTGCGTAGCTCGCGCAGGTTCATGTCGAGCTCGAACAGCGCGGTCACTTCCGTGCTGCGCCCGCGCACGACGTCGAAGAACAGCCCCGACGTCGAGTTGTGGCAGACCATCATGCCGAGGCCGGCCCCACCATGGGACTGGTCTTGTTCACCACCGGCGAGGCCGCGCGCGAGCCCGTCGACGACGTGGTGACGCTCGAGCCGACCGAACGGATCGCGGACCTGAAGCACCAGGTTCGACCCGTCGCACGCGAGCCGCACGACCGGGCGTTCGCTGTCGAGCAAGCGGACCTCGGCCTTGCGATCCCCCGCGTACTTGGGTTGCCCGGCCGCATCGACGGGTGCGTCGTAGATCGCGTTCATCAACAGCTCGTGGCCGAGCTCGCCGAACATGTCGACGATCCGGCGCGGCATGCCGAGCGCGCCGACGAACTGGCCGATCTGCATCACCGCTTCGTCGCGATCGCGGGACGTGCGAACCTCGAGGTCGACGTGCGAGAACCCCCAGTCGAGGAACCCCGCGAGCGGCGGCGCCGTCGCTGCCGCCGCGAACCGGCGCGCGACCATCAAGACCTCCCACGCACGAGGCGGCGACTCGAAGTCACGCCGGCCGAGCACGTGCGCGATCCTCGGCGTCTCGACGAGGTGGCGCAGCGACAGCTTCAGCGGCTCGGCGGTCCACAACACGCCGCGCAGTCGCGGGTGGGCGCGCACCTGCTCGGCGGCGAACGCACCGTCGAAGGTGTCGCAACACAGCACGTCGGCTTCGTCGAGCAGCGGCTGCGCTTGCGCCGGATCTTCGACCGTCGTCGCGGTCGCTCCGACCGAAACGAACAACCGGGCGACCTTGCGCCCGACGAGCTTGTTGCGCTCCAGGATGACGACCTGCATACCCCGCGATCACGATACCACCCTGACCGCGCAGTCCAAACCTTTGTCGTGAAACGACAATTCGCGGGAGCCGTAAACCACGTGGGCAAGCTAACGATCGATATCGGTGCGCGTCGGGACGTGAAGTACGAGGTACGTCCAAACCGCGCTACCATTCGAGACCGTGAGGGAGTTTCTTGGTCGCGTCGTCGCGGTCGCCGTCCTGTTCGTCTCGTTGGTCGTCTCGTTGGCCGTCTCGGTGGTGGCGCGTGCCGATGCCGAGGCTGCGCCCGCGCCCGCACAGCTCTATCAAACCGTCGCGACGAAGAAGCCCCGGACGGAGCTGTCGCAGTTCCTCGTCAAGGGCGCCGAGAAGGCGGCCAAGGCGCGCGACTGGGCCCGCGCGATTCCGCTGTATCAGGCGCTCGTCGTCGCGCGCGGGCCGGCGAGCCCCGAGCAGAAGCAGCTCGCGACGCTGTGGACGCTGGCCGGCCAGAACGAGGAGGCCGCCGAAGCCTGGGCGGCCTATGCGGCCGCGACGACCAACGAGAAGGACAAGAGCGCCGCGCTCGCGGAGGCCCAGCGGCTCGGCGGTGCGCCCGATCCCTTCGCCGAGAAGCTCGCGCTCGCGCCGATGGCGATCGAGGCCAAGACCGCATTTCTCGCCGGACGCGCCGCGTTCAAGGCCAAGCGTTTTGGCGATGCGCTCGTCGATTTTCACATCGGCTACGCGCTGGCACCCGACCTGCCCGGGTTCCTCCGCGAGCTCGGCTCGACCTACGACAAGCTCGGCGCGCCCGACCGCAAGCGCGAGTTCTACCGGCGCTACCTCGTCGAGCGCCCGTTCGGCGCGAATGCCGATGTCGTCCGCGCCGAGCTCGCGAAGGACAAGGATCAGCTCGGCACGCTGCTCGTCAGCTCGTCCCTGCCCTGCACCGAGCTCTGGGTCAACCGGGAGCGGATCACGAGCAAGCTCCCCGACAAGGGCCTGGTCGTAGCGCCGGGTAGTTACAAGGGGCTGTGCTTCAACCCCAAGTACGAGATGGCGCTGTTCGAGTACGCCGTCGTCGAGGCGGGCAAGCCCACCGCGATGACGTTCCGATGGGCGATCGTGGTCAACAAGCTCGACCACCCGCTCGGGCGGATCGCGCTCGAGAACGCGAAGGCGGCGGGGACGATGATCGACCTCGGCATCACCTCACCCGAGATCGGAGTCGCGGTCCCGGCGGACGGGCGCAAGCTGAAGATGGTTTTGAAGGACGATTCCGGGCTTCGTACAGAAGAACGTCAAGTGCAGCTCGAGCCGGGGCAGCATCTCATCGTGACGTGGTAAGGTCCGCGCGCCGTGGTCTCGGAGCGACCATCTCAAGAGGGGAAGATGTCTGCGGGCGCACCGAATGATCCGGTCGCCTTCGGCAAGTATTTTCTATTGGGGCTGATCGCGCGTGGCGGCATGGCCGAGGTCTATCGCGCGCGCGAGCAAGCCCTTGCCGCGAACCGCCTGCTCGCGGTCAAGGTGATGCGGCCCCAGCTCGCACGCGAGGCGCGCTTCATCGACATGTTCCATCGCGAGGGCAAGCTCGCGATGATGCTGCGCAACCGCTGCATCGTGGAGACGATCGAGATCGGCCAGACCGACAATCGCCACTACATCGCGATGGAGTACGTGCCCGGCCGCGATCTCACGCAGGTGCTGCGGCGCTGCCAGGAGACCCAGCAGCGGATCCCGGTCCCCCACGCGGTGTACATCGCGGCGCGGATCGCCGAGGGCCTGCACTTCGCGCACAACCTCGCCGGGCCCGACGGGCGGCCGCTCAACATCGTCAACCGCGACGTGTCGCCGTCGAACGTGCGGCTGTCGTACGACGGCGACGTCAAGCTGCTCGACTTCGGCATCGCCCAGGCGCTGATGAAGTTCACGAGCGAGATCGGCATCCTCAAGGGCAAGTTCAGCTACATGTCGCCCGAGCAGATCCGCGGCATGCCGCTGGACGCGCGCACCGACGTGTTCAGCGCCGGCATCATCCTCCACGAGATGCTGACCACCGAGAAGCTGTTCCGCGGCGATACCGAGTTCGCGTTGATGGAGAAGGTCCGCAAGGCCGAGGTGCCACCGCCCTCCGGCTTCAACCGCCGCGTCACTCCCGAGCTCGATGCGATCTCGTTGAAGGCGCTCGCGCGCGACGTCGCGGATCGCTATCAGACGGCGGCGCAGCTCGCCGCGGACCTCGATGCGCTGATCGCCGGTTATCGCTTCGATCCGAAGGAGCTGCGCCAGTTCATGCGCCAGCTGTTCCGCAAGGAGTACGCGCGCGAGCTCGAGGAGACCCAGACCGCGCTCGAGGCCCAGCCCGGGTTCTCCGCGTACGTCCACCGCCAGCCGACGGCGCAGATCGAGACGCCGACCGAACCGCGGATGGAGGTCGTCGAGATCGTCGAGGCCAGCGAAGAGATCGTGATCCACCCGAACGAGGGTGGCGATAAGCCTCGCGGTTTCTGGGGCTCGCTGTTCAAGCGAAAGAAGTAGACTGTGGGCATGCGCCAGCACGACAACCTCCAGCTCGCCGCGGTCGGTCACGGCCTCGCCGTGATCGTAGGCGCCGGTTCCGTCATCGCCGGCGTCCTGGCGCTCGTCAACAGCCTGCCCGGCGTCCTCGGCGTCACGTTGCTCGTGCTCGGCGTGATGCTCCCGGTGGTCGCGCACTTCTCGTGGCGGATGTCGCGCGCGGCGTGGTCGGTCATGATCAGCACACTGTGCGTGTTTGCCGCAGTGACCCTGTTCGGCTCACCCAAGATCGCCGCAATGATGCATCTCAGCCTCGGCATCGCGCTGCTGATCCCGATCGTTCAGGTCGCGGCGGTGATCGTGCTCGCGCAAATTCGTACCGACTATCGCGAGCAATAGCGCCACGCGCGGTAGAGTCCGCGCATGAGCAGCGAGGGTTATCACGAGCCGATCGAGCTCCTCACCGAGGGCACCAAGAACATGCACCGCGCGCTGGTCTCCCTGCGCGAGGAGCTCGAGGCCATCGATTGGTATCAACAGCGCGCCGAGGCGTGCAGCGATACCGATCTCGCGGCGGTCCTCACCCACAACAAGAACGAAGAGATCGAGCACGCGATGATGACGCTCGAGTGGATCCGCCGGCATAACCCGGTGTTCGACACCAACATGACGACATACTTGAGCTCGTCCGGCCCCATCACCGAGGTCGAGAAGGCCGCGGTGGCGGGTGGCGGCAACGCCGGGGAGAGCGGATCGTCGTCGTCGTCGCTCGGCATCGGCAGCCTGAAAGGAAAGCGCTAATGGACCTCCTCAAGCGCGAGCTCGCGCCGATCACGAGCGAAGCCTGGAACCAGATCGACGAGGAGGCGCGCCGCGTCCTCGAGCTCCACCTCGCCGGCCGCAAGCTCGTCGACTTCGACGGGCCGCACGGCTGGAAGCTCGGCGGCGTCAACACCGGCCGGCTCGAGCAGATCGCCAAGGGCCCGGTCGCCGACGTCGGCCACGCGATCCGCGAGGTCAAGCCACTCGTCGAGCTCCGCACGCCGATCGTGCTGCCGATCATGGAGCTCGACTACGCCGCGCGCGGCGCCAACGATCTCGATCTCGATGTCGTGATCGATGCCGCCGAGCGCGTCGCGCACTCCGAGGATGGCGCGATCTGGCACGGCTTTGCCGCCGCCAAGATCAAAGGCATCATCCCAGCGAGCCCGCACGAGCCGATCGCCGTCGGCTCGCCGCACGGCTGGCTGCGCGCGATCGTCGAGGCCAAGGAGGTGTTGCGGGTCGCCGGCGTCAACGGGCCCTACGCGCTCGCCGCCGGCATCGAGGCCTACAGCGAGCTCGTCGCGACGGGCGAGGACGGCTATCCCCTGCAGCGCCGCATCGAGGAGAACCTCGGCGTGTCGCCGATCGTGTGGGCCCCCGCGTTGCGTGGCGGCGCCGTGCTGATGTCGCTCCGCGGCGGCGACTACGCGCTGACGGTCGGTCAGGATTTCTCGATCGGCTACACCGGTGCGAGCCGCGACGAGGTCGAGCTGTTTATCACCGAGTCGTTCACGTTCCGCGTGCTCGAGGACAAGGCGGCGATCTTTCTGCGCCGCGGCGCCGCGACGCCGGCCAAGACCCCGAAGCGCAAGTAGCGCCGACCGGCTACACCGCGGCGGAGAACGCTCTCGGTGACCATCCGAACGACGCGTGCGGTCATGGGATCTCCAGGATCTTGTGCAGCTGCAGCGACAGCCGCCAGCGCGGCCGGGCCTGGACGAGTGCGAGGGTCCGCGCCAGGCTCGTCGCGTAGGCCGCAGACATGCAGGGCTGAGCGAAGTAATGCTCGCTGGGATAGCGCGCCTCGTACCCGGCGAGCGTCGCGTCGTCGACGCTGTCATCGACGACGACCTTGACCTCGTCGACCGGTTGTCCGACCAGCGCGAGCGAGCCGGTGTGAAACCGCGGCTTCGGCGAGACCGTCAACCAATCGACGGGCGCGGCGGGCACGCGCGTGCCGTTCGATTCCATGTGGGTGCGAAAGCCCGCGGTGCGCAGCGCCTCGGCGAGCTCTCGATCCCACTGCAAGGTCGGCTCGCCGCCGGTGACGACCACCATGCGCGCGCCATGGACATCGAGCTCGACCAGCCGGGTCACGATCTCGGCAGCCGTCAACTGGACCGCGCCCTCGGCGGCGAAGTCGGTATCGCACCAGTCACAGGCAAGATTGCATGCCGCGAACCGCAAGAACACGCACGGCCGGCCCGCGTGGGCGCCCTCGCCCTGCAGCGTCGGACCGAACAGCTCCTTGATCAGGTAACGCGTCATCTCGATGTTCTGCTCGTCCGCTGCTTCTCCGGTCTGCCGTCTCGTCCCGCCTCCGTCCCAGCCGAGCAAGCACCGCTCGCCGATGCTATAGCGCAGACATGCTCCGCCGCGTAGCGCTGCTGGTCGCCTGTGGGGTCACCTGTGGATGCAACGGCAAGGCCGCTTCGCCGGTGCCCGCCCCCGTCGTGCGCGCGGTGCTCGGAACGGCCGCGGTGACCGCCTGCGAGCCGCTGCCGTTCGCGGCATCGACCCCGGTCGCCGAGGCCTCGGGCGCGGCCTGGCTGACGATCGATGGTGTCTCGCGCCTCGTCGTCGTCTCCGACAGCGGCAACCACGGCGAGTACGGTCTCATCGATCCCGACACCGGCGCCACGGTCGAACGCGGCCGGCTGCCGCTGAACGGTAGCACCGACGATCTCGAGGGCCTCGCGACGCGCGGCGATCACCTGTTCGGCATCACCTCGCCCGGCTGGGTCCTCGAGTGGAAGCGCGTCGCGAATGGCTTCGAGCTCGTCGCCGGACCGACCGCGCTCGGCCCCGTCGACCTGCCGCCCAACGGCGGCCTCGGCGACAAGCCCCCGCACGGCGATGGCATGGTGTGCGACGGCACCCGGTCGAACTGCGGGCGCAACTATGAAGGCCTGTGCCTGACCGAGCATGGCGGTTACGCCGCCGCCAAGGCCGATGGACATCTCTATCCCGTGACGGGCGACACCACGCTGAAGGTCGAGCGCGCGGGCGCGATCGCGGTCGCCGAGCCCGGTCACCTCGCGGATTGCGCGTACGACGAACACGACACCCTGTACGTCGGCAACAACCTGTTCGGCCTGTCCACGGTGTCGCGGATCGATCAGGGTCCCGGCGGTGACAAGGTCGTGCCGATCGCCTCGCTCGGGATGGGGTTCCCCGAGGTGCTCGCCGTGCGTGGCGACGTGTTCTATCGGATGTCGGATATGGGCGGATCTCCTAGTCTGATGGGGAAATTTCGCTGCAAGCCATCTGCCCGCTAGACTTACCGCGTGCAATGCCCGTATTGCGTCGGCGATTCGAGCGTGACCGAGACCCGGGTCACGTCCGATGGCCTGCGCCGTCGCCGCGTGTGTACCGCGTGCAAGCGGCGGTTCACGACCTACGAGAAGGTCGGCGCGCCGAGCCTGAAGGTAGCGAAGCGCGACGGCGAGCTCGAGCCGTTCGATGGGGACAAGCTGTTTCGGTCGTTGCAACGTGTCGCCTCCCATCGCCGGTCCGTACACGAAGAAGATCTGCATCGGATCGCGCGCGATATCGAGGCGACGCTCGTCGACAGCGGGCGCAAGTCGATCCCGTGGCACGAGATCGTCGCGCTCGCGCTCGCGCGGCTGCGCAACATCGATCCGATCTCGGAGCAGCGCCTCGCCGCCAACTACACCGACGAATCGGGCGCGGTGCGCCTCGCCGATCCGGCACCTGCGGTCGAGTCTTCGCAGCTCGGCCTGCCACTCTCCGACGACGATTAACCCGCGGCGCCAGCGTCACGGCTGAGCATGCCGGACTCCGCACCTAACCGGCGGTCTGCAGCCCTGCCGCGATCCCACCGATCGTGGTGAACACGATGCGGGTCAGCCGCTCGGCGTCACCGAGCCCCGCGCGGCGCCGCCGCATCGCCTCGATCTGGATGTGCGAGAGCACGTCGAGGTGCGGATTGCGGCGCTCGACCGAGGCCACGAGGTACGGCCGGCTCGCGAGCGGTGCCAGCATCCCGAGCGTGTCGTGGAGGGCATGGACCGTGCGCGCATGCTCCGCTTCGATCATCGCGAAGATCTGCTGCGCATCGGGATCGGCGAGTCGCGCGTACTCCCGCGCGACGTCGATATCGGAACGAACCAGCGAGATCTCGCAGTTGCGGATCAGCGCGCGAAAGAACCGGGACCGCTCGCACAGCGCGCGCATCGCATCGCGCCCGAGCTCGCCGACGACCGCTTCGACCGCGGTGCCGACGCCAAACCAGCCGGGGATGCCGTGCCGGCTCTGGGTCCACGAGAACACCCAGGGAATCGCGCGCAGCGACTGGAGCGTCAGGTTGCCGCCGCGCCGCGTCGGCCGCGAGCCGATCGGCAGGTGACCGACATCCTCGATCGGCGTGGCGGCGAGCGTATAGCGCGCGAGGCGATCTTCATCGCCGGTGAGCGCGAGATAGGCGAGCCGCGCGGCGTCTGCCGCACGCGCGAGCTCCTGCTCGTCGTCCTGGTGTTCGTCCGTCGCCTCGGTCCGTTCGGTGAGCGCGGCCCCGAGCACCGCGCCGAGCGTGAGCTCGAGATCGCGTTCGGCGATCGCTGGCTGGGCGTAGCGCGCCGTGACCGTCTCGCCTTGCACGGTGACGCGCAGCCTGCCGCGCACCGCGGCCGGTGGTTGCGCGAGGATCGCGTCACTCGCCGGGCCGCCACCGCGGCCGAGCGCACCACCGCGGCCGTGGAACACCGTGAGCAGCACGCCGGTAGGCGACGTCGCGGCGACGAGCGCGAGCTGGGCACGGCGCAGCGCCATCGACGACGCGACGTAGCCGACCTGCTTGCCGGAGTCGGAGTACCCGATCATGACCTCGAGCTCGCCGCCGAGCTCGGTCGCGAGCACGGGATGGGCGAGCGTCTCCGTCGCGATCTGGCCGGCGCGCTCGAGATCCTCGAGTTGCTCGAGCAGCGGCACGGGCCGAAGCTCGCCCGGGGCGAGCCCGGCGGCACGCGCGAGGAACACGACCTCGAGTAGATCCGAGACCTCGCGCGTGAAGCTCACGACATAGCGTTCGCAGGCACGCGGCCCGAGCTCGCGGCGCGCAGCGCCGACGACGTCGAGCGTCGCGAGCACCTCGCGGGCCTCGCGGCCGAGCGCCTCGCGGTCGTGGACCGGTGCGATCGCCTGCGCGAGCACGTCGCCGAGGATCGTGCGCCGCGCCGCCTCGTCGCACTCGAGATAGCCGGGCCGACCGCCACGGGCGAGCAACTCGCCGACGACCCGATCGTGAATTTCGGAGTGCTGGCGCAGATCGATCGATGCGAGATGAAACCCGAACACGTCGACCCGGCGCAGCGCATCGCGCAGATCTTGATCCGCGATCTTCGCGAACCCCGCGGTGCGGAGCGCCTGGTCGAGCACCACGAGGTCGGCGCGATAGCCCATCGCGTCGACGTAGCCGGCCTCCGCGTGAGCGATCGTCGCGCGCAGCCGCGCCTGCACGTACCACAGCTTCTCGCGCCACGGCTCGTTCGGCGTGCGCGGCCGCGCGTGGGCCGCGACCTCCGGGAGCCGATCGCGATCGACCTCGATCGATGCCTGCAGCTCGTCGAGCGCACCGGGCTTCGCGCGCAGCGCCGACATCGATAGCGTGCGCCCGAGCAGCTCGACGTCCGCGAGGTAGCGCGCGAGCACGAGCGCGCGCTGGCGCGAGAACGCGGCGCGCGTGATCGGTGCGGTGACATTCGGGTTGCCATCGCGATCGCCGCCGACCCACGAGCCCCAGCGCAAGAACGAGGGTAGCCGCCACGGGCCACCGAACCGCGCCGCGAGTCGATCCTCGATCGTGCGGTAGATCCGCGGCGTGACCTCGAGCAACGATCGGCGAAACACGTCGAGCGCGGTCTCGACCTCGTCGAGCGGCGTCGGCCGCCGCACGCGCGCATCCTCGGTCGCGTGCAACGCGAGCACCTCGGCATCGAGCGCCGTGCCGCGGTCGGCGCCGAGCATGGCGCTGATCCGTTGCAAGTGATCGAGCGAAGACCTCCGCCTCGACTCGGTCGGGTGTGCGGTGATCACGGGCATCACGAGCGCGCGATCGAACAGCGTCCGGAGCTCGTCCGCGGTCGCGCCCGCGTCGACGAGCGCATCGATACCGGCACGCACGCCGTCGTGGGTATCGGTGCCGCGCGCCGCGAGGGCGCGGAGCCGCTCGCGCTCCTCCGCGGTGTTCATCAAGTGCGAGGCCAGGCCGTGCGCGCGCGCCGCGGCCTCGAGCTCGTCGTCGGTGAGCGCGGCGATCTGCTCGCCGAACGCATGCCGCCCACCCGCGAGCTCGCCGCGGCGCAACTGTGCCGCGAGCTCCGAGAGCCGGCGTGACCGCTCGGCGACCGCGTCTCCGCCGAGGGTCGCGACGGCCGACCATAACGATTCGTCCAACCGCGCGAGGTCGCGCCGCAACGGCTCGGATTCAGCCATGCCGAGTTTTACCTCCAAACCGCCGCGTCCGTCGATCGCCCGGGCCGGTTCGGTCTCGCCGTGATCCGCGCGGCCCGGCTCACGGCCTATGCACGCAGCACCGGACGCTCCCGCACAGGGAGCTCGCTGCGGCGGATTTTGTCGCGCTCAGGCCAGCCGATCGTCGTGCTGGGCGAGCATCTCGGTGCTCGCGAGCTGCGCCGCCGCGCCACGGCCACCGAGGAAGGTGCGGGTCGCGGAGTCGAGTCGTGCGCTCGGGCAACGCGCGGCGATCAACTGCACGAACGCCCGCGCGCGCTCGCCGGCATCGGCATCGATCGGCAGCGAGAGCTCGCCGCCGACGTTGGTCCAGGGCAGGATCCGTAGCGTCGCACCGGCGAGCGAGACCAGATCGACGAAGGTCAGGCCGTCGTACGGCGCCTCCGCCGGCAGCCGCCGCGCGACGACACCGACGACATCGCCCCACGCGATCGATCGCGCCGAGCCGTCTTCGCGCGCGGCCTCGATGCCGGCCGCGGTGAACGTCGCGATCTGGGTCGCGTAGCGGAGGTGACGCTCGAGAGCGGCCGGGCAGCGCAGCTCGACGACGAGCTCGAACGAATCTGGCTTCGGCTCGAGCGCTGGCACCAAAGCCTCGGGCTCGGGGGCGGGCCCGGGCACGGCCCCAGCCTCGAGCGGGATCGAATCGGGTAACCGCGCGCGGCTCGCCTGGATCGGTACGATCGGCTCGCTGTTCACCGGCTCGCGCTGGTCGGAGTCGCGCTTGACGATCGGGATCGGAACCGTGATCGGCCGATACTCGGGCTCGTCGTCCTCGGCGGTCGCGAGATACAGCGCGTAGAACGCGAGCGCGTAGCCGAACAGCATGACCCCGGGTCCCCACGTGCGGTGCAACGTGATGGTCGCGATCGTGGTCTCCGCGGTCTGGGGTGCGAACACGAACGCGGTGAACCCGCCGCCGATCACCGCGAGCACGCAGAGCAGATAGCCGCCGCGCGACAGCAACGCGCTCGCCTGGCCGGTGACCAGGCGCAGGCCGGCTTGCAACGCGACCATCACGCACACCAGCAGGCTCGCCCAGTACGTGAAGGTCGCGAGCGAGGGATACACCCCGCGGAGGTTATCGAGCGACGTCGACGCGCACGTGCCATCGGCGAAGCACGCGGTCGCGGCGTGCAGCCCGATCTGCAGGTGCGCCGAGGTAACACCCCCGGCGGCCGCCGCGCCGAGGCCGGTGTCGGCGGTGATCTGGAGCTGGAGCTGGAACCACGCCATCGCGAACGTCGCGACCAGCATCGCGATCAGCGCTCCGCCCGCACTCAGCAACAGCTTGCGCTGATGCCCCGTCATCACGCCCCAGGGTATCAGTGCGATGGCGGCTTTGGCGAGGCCACGACCGTGCCGATCACGTGGGTCGAGCGTGGCTGCACGACCAGACCGGGGTTGATCCCCGGCCGGGATGCCCGGTTCAGAACTGGTGCGACTGGCCGCCGTCGACCACGATGCACGCGCCGTGGATCCAGCTCGCCGCCGGCGACGCGACGAACGCGACGGTGTTCGCGACCTCCTCGACGGTGCCGAACCGGCCGAACGGCAGCTCGCGCTCGACCATCGCGGCGACCCCGGCCGGATCGGCGTGCTGCTTGCGCTCCCAGCCTCCGCCGGGGAACAAGATCGAGCCCGGCGCGATGCTGTTGACGCGTACGCCGAGCTTGCCGTAGTCGCGCGCGAGCGCCTTCGCGAGCGCGATCACGCCCGCCTTCGCGACGTTGTAGCCGGGCGCGCCGCCGGCCTCGCGGCCCCAGATCGACGCGATCATCGTGATCGAGCCGCGGGCCTCCTGGACGTGAGGCAGCGCGCGTTGCGCGATGCGCATCGCGGTCCATAGATTCAGATCGAGCGACCTCGCGAAGTCGTCGTCGGTCATGTCGGCGGCGTCGCGCGCGAACGACTTGCCGACGTTCGCGACGACGACGTCGATCGCACCGAATGCCGCGACCGTGCCGTCGACCGCGGCCTGCGCGCCCTCGGCGGTCGCGACGTCGGCCGCGATCTTGACCTCGAACGGCAGCGCCTCGAGCCCTTCGCGCCCGCGCGCGACCGCCGCTACCCGCGCCCCTTCCCGCGCGAACGCCTCCGCGATCGCCCGCCCGATCCCGCGGCTCGCGCCGGCGACGAGACACGCCTTGCCCGCGAGCCCGAGGTTCACGGGATCTCCCAGGTGTGTCCCCACAGCGCCTGCGCCCCATCGATCCGCAGCGTCGCACCGGTGATGAACTGCGCCGCGGGCGACGCCAGGAACACGATCGACGCCGCGACCTCCTCGACCGAACCCGCGCGCTTGAGCGGCGTGTTCTTGATCCCGCCTTCGAGCAGCTGCGGCGGATATTGCGCGGTGCCCGACGACAAAATGATGCCGGGCGCGACCGCGTTGACGAGGATCCCGAACTGCGCCCACTCCACGGCGAGCGTCATCGTCATGTTCTCGACGCCGGCACGCGCGGCGCCGGTGTGCACCATGCCGGGAAAGCCCCGGTAGATGTTCGCGATCACGTTGATGATCCGGCCGCCGCCCTGCGCGATCATCCACTGGTTCGCGGCTTCGCGGCAGACGTGGAACGTGCCGACCAGGTTGTTCTTCACGACCGCCAAGAACCCGTTGGGCGAGATGTGCTGTGCCGGCGACGGGAACTGACCACCGGCGTTGTTGACCACGATGTCGAGCCGGCCGAACCGCTCGAGCAGGTCCTTGATCGACGCCTCGACCTGCGCGGGCTCGCGGATATCACAGACCATCGCCGCCGCGTTCGGGCCGAGCTCGGTGAGCGCGGCGTCTAGCTTGGCCTGCGTGCGACCGCAGATCAGGACGCGCGCACCGAGCCGGACCAGCTCGCGCGCGGTCGCCAGCCCGATCCCGGATCCGCCGCCGGTCACGAGCGCGACCTGATCCGCGAAGATCCCGGGGGCAAAGATGCGTTGGGACTCCGGCGTGGGTGTCTGGGTCATGGGCGCGACGAACGTAGCGCGACCCAGCTCGCGTTGTGCATTCGCAGGCCCCCGATCCCACCGCGCGTCGTCAAGCCCTCGATCACGTCCGCGCCTGGGCCGGCATCGGGCCGACGTACGTCGAGGCCGGGCGGATCAGCTTGCCGACGCGGCGCTGCTCGAGCACGTGCGCGCTCCACCCGGCGATCCGGCCGACGGCGAACGTCGGCGAGAACTGCGCGCGCGGCAGCCCCACCGCGTCGAGCAGCACCGCGGTGTAGAACTCGACATTCGCGGCGAGCGGGCGAGCGGGCTTGTGGTCGCGCAAGATGTTCGCGGCCGCGGTCTCGACCGCGTGCGCGAGCTCGAGGTTCGGCGTCGACAGCGGCTTGACCGCGAGCTCGAGGACCGCCGCCCGCGGATCGCGCACGCGATAGATCCGGTGGCCCATGCCCATGATGCGGCGGCCGGCGGCGAGCTCGGCCAGCAGCCACGCCTCGGCGTTCGCCGGCGAGCCGATCGCGTCGAGCATGTCGAGCACCGGTCCCGGTGCGCCGCCGTGCAGCGGCCCCTTGAGCGCACCGACCGCCGCGACCACCGCCGAGATCAGATCGCTTGCCGTCGACGCGACGACGCGCGCGGTGAACGTCGACGCGTTCATCCCGTGGTCGATCACCGTGACGAGGTAAGCGCCGAGCGCCTTCGCCGCCACGGGGCTCGGCGTCGTACCGGTGGTCATCCGCAGGTAATCGGTCGCGTGATCGAGCTCGGCCGATGGCGCGACCGGTGCGAGGCCGCGGTGCTTGCGGCTCCACGCGGCGGCGACCACCGGCGCCGCACCGATCGCCGCGACGGCATCGGCGAGGTCGTCGCCGGTCGACCGGAGATGCGCGAGCGCGGCGCGCAGCGCGTCCATGCCGTCGGGCCTGTCCAGCGCATCACCGAGCCGAGGCAGGAGCTCCCAGGCGTGGATGCGGGCCTGCGCGAGCCGCGCGACCGAGAGCTCGACCGGTGCCGCGCGGCCTGCTCGTAGAACGCTGCCCGCCGCCTGTTCGAACGTCGCGAGCCGAGCGAGCTGTTCGACGTCGGCCCCCGCGATCACGAGCCGGCCGTGCTCGCCGTCGACGTGCGAGATCGCGGTGTTCGCCGCGTTCACCCCATCGAGACCGGAGCTGGATGCTGGTTCCATGGCTTCGGTGTAAGGTGGTTCCTATGGTTGATCAACGTAGAATCGATAATCAACCTGAGGATTTCCTCGATGCGAAGGCCGCCGCGAAGCTGCTCGGTGTCGCGATCCGCACGCTGTACGCGTACGCGAGCCGCGGGCTCGTGCGCAGCGTCCGGCGCGGGCGCGGGCGCGAACGGATGTACGCGAGGGCCGATCTCGACCGCTTGAAGGCGCGCAGCTCGGCCCGCGCCGGGCACGGCGCGGTCGCCGCCGGAGCCCTGCGCTGGGGCGAGCCGGTGCTCGATTCGGCGATCACGGCGATCACGCCGCGCGGTCCGGCGTACCGCGGTCGCCTCGCCACCGAGCTCGCCGCGACCCAGACGCGGTTCGAGAACGTCGCCGAGCTGTTGTGGTCGGGCTATCTGCCGGCCGCGCCGATCGCGTGGCCACGGCCGGCGGTGCCGCTCGCGCAGCTCGCGCGGCTGCTGCCGATCGGCGCGTCACCGCTCGACGTGATGTCGGTGCTCGTGCCACTCGCCGCCCGCGACGATCCGTCGCGCCACGACGACCGGCCCGACGCGATCATCGCGTGCGGCCGGAGGCTGGTCGGGCTACTGGCCGCCGCGCTCGGCTGGACCGCCGACGCCGCCCACGTCACGCGCGCGCTCTCGGCGCCGTCGATCGCGGCGATCGCGGCGAGGGCGCTCGGGCTCGACGACGACGCGGCCCCTGCGATCGAGACCACCCTGATCGTGCTCGCGGACCACGAGCTCAACGCCTCGAGCTTCGCCGCGCGCATCGCGGCCTCGACGGATGCGGATCCGTATGCGTGCTTCGCCGCGGCGCTCGCGACCCACTCGGGTCGCCGCCACGGCTCGGCGGCGGAGGAGATCGCGCGGTTCGCCGACGAGCTCGGCTCGCCCGAACGCGCGGCACGAGCGGCGCGCGCACTGCGCGCGGCGCCGGCCGGCTTCGGTCACCCGCTCTACCCCGGCGGGGATCCGCGCACCGCGCCGCTGCTCGACCTCGCGCGCGGCTCCACACACCAGCGAGCCCGCACGCTGGTCGCGCTCGCCGATACGGCCCGCAAGCGCGAGCTCTACCCGAGCGTCGATGTCGGCCTCGCGGCGCTGGTCGCGGCGTTCGGCCTCGCGCCGGCCGCTGGCTCCGGCCTGTTCGCCGTCGCGCGTAGTGCCGGTTGGCTCGCGCACGTGCTCGAGCAGCGCACCCAGAGCTACGTGCTCCGGCCCCGCGCGCGCTACGTCGGCGTGGCTACGCCTTGATCCCGTGCGGCGCCGCCGGATCGAACTCGGCCTTCGACACCGACAGACCGCGCAGCACGAGCGTGAGCACCGTGCCCGGCGTGGCGACGTAGGTCTTCGGCAGGAACAGGAAGTAGTTCTTGACGTCGTCCTCGGGCGGGATGCCGTGCTTCTCGGTACCGGGGCTACCGGTGCACATCCGCATCTTGTGTCCCGGCTCGAGGACGAAGCCGGGATCGATCACCCCGAGCAGCGACTTCTTGTTCGAGCCGCGCCGGCCGACGGTCATCCCGCAACCGCGCGTGGAGAACGGGGTCTTGCCCGCGTTCTCGAGAATGACCCACTCGGTGTTGAGCGCGTCGGAGGAGTCCGCAGCCTTGATCTCGACGAACCGGATCGCCATGGCGCGCGGAGCATACAGGGTTACCGTTGCAATCCAAGCCGATCCATCGATAATGCTCGGCGATGGGCAAAGAGGTGATCCGGGTCGTCGCTGCCGTGATCGATCACGATGGCCGCTACCTGATCACCCAGCGCAACACGAACGCCGTGCTCCCGGGGCTGTGGGAGTTTCCCGGCGGCCGGGTCGAGCCCGATGAACCCGAGCAAGCGGCCCTCGCGCGCGAGGTCCGCGGCCGGATCGGCGTCGACGTCGTGGTCGGCGTCAAGATCGGCGAGCACACCCACGAGTACACGAGCTACCAGGTCCAGCTCACGATGTACTCGTGCAAGCTGCCCGCCGAGGCGCGACCGTATCCCGCCACCGTTGCCGATCTGCGCTGGGTCACGTCGCGCGAGTTCCTCGACTACGATTTCCCGCCCGCGGACGAAAAGACAATGTCCAAGCTGCTCGGGCTCGTTCGCAACTGAGCCGGCGCGCGAGCGCGGAGCGCCCGCGCGCGCCTCGGAGGGACCGTCCACCATGATCCTTCGATCACTCGCCCTCAAGACCGAGCTCGGCTTGGCCGCGACGCGCGCCACGATCGTCGATCGCGGTGACTACGTCGCGATCACGACTCCCGACGACCCCGGCTACTACTTCGGCAACCTGCTCGTGCTGCCCGCGCCACCGCAGGTCGGCGAGGTCGCGTTCTGGGTGCGGCGCTTCGCGGCGGAGTTTCCCCAGCCCGAGATCAAGCACGTCACGTTGTGGTGGGATGGCGTCTCGGGCGATGCGGGTGCCGAGGCCGAGCTCGCCGCCGCGGGGTTCACGCTGGAGCGCAGCGCCGTGATGACCGCGTCGCGCGTCACCGCACTACCGCCGCCGTTGCCGATCGTCGCACTGTCGCCCGATCAGGTGATCACCTCGGTCGAGCTCGGGTGGGCGATCGCGGATCGCCACGACGACGCGTATCGCGTGTTCTTGTCGCGTCGCGCCCACTGGCACGCGCGGCTGGTCGAACGCGGCCTCGCGGCGTTCTACGGCGTCTACGATCGCGGCGAGCTCGTCGCGAGCCTCGGCCTGGTCGCGATGGACAAGGTCGCGCGCTATCAGGACGTGGCGACCGCCGCGGCGTATCGCAAGCGCGGGCTCGCCTCGGCGCTGCTCGCGGCCGCCGCCCGCGACGTCCCCGCCGATCGCTACGTGATCCTGACCTCGGTCCACGAGGCCGAACGCGTGTACGCGCGTGCCGGCTTCCAGCACGCCGAGCACACCGTGTCGGCGTGCCGCCGCCCTCGTTAGCGATTCAGTGGATGATCTTCGCGACGATCATCGTGAGCATCAGCGCACCGGCGACGACCGCGACGAACAACAGCCCGAGCTGCACCCGGGTGAGGGCCTTCGCCTGCGCCGCTGCCGCCGCGTCCCAATCGCGCTGCGGATAGCGCTCGCCGACCGGCGACATCAGGCTCGCCGCCTGCTGGCCGTTGGCGTGCGGGCCACTGCGCGGGATCCCCGCGCGCGGTCGTGCGCTCGGCGCGATGTCCGTCGAGGACGGCCGGCCAGTGACGACGGGATACGGTGATGAGTTCGCCGGGCCGTCGGCACCTCGCGCGGGCATCCCGGGAGGCGCGGGCGCGTCGAGCATCGCGAGCTGGGCCGGCGTCAGCTTGACCGAGCCGTGGGTCGCGCTGTGCGAGTCGATCCGTTCGACGTGGTCGAGCGTCATCGACGGCAGGGCGCCGAGGTTCGGCTCGATCGGCGACGCGGCCATCGCCGGCGCTCGTGCGGCATCCTGCGGTGGCTGCTGCACCTCGTGCACGACCGTCGCCTTGTACGCGGCTTCGCTCTTGACCGGCGGTGGCGTCTTGCCTGATTCGTTCCCTGATTCGTTCACGACGACGGTCGGTAGCTGGCCCGGATCGGGGAACCGCACGCCCCCACTCGGCGTGCGGCCGCTGGTCGGAACGATCGTCGGCCGATCGGCGATGGGGCGGGCCGGCGGCGCTGGTAACGGCGCCGGACCTCCGGTCACCGAGCCGATCGGGACCGGCGTCGGCGCGCGCTTCACGACGGCCGCGGCGTCGAACGCTTGCACGGCCGCGTGCGGATTCGCTTCGATCCGCGTTTGCTCCGGCGGGGGACCATCGTCGCCACGCTCTCGATCGGCATCGGTGTTGAGGCGCGAGACCAGGTGCTCGAGTGAGGCCTCGCTCGGCCGGACCTCCTCGACGTCGCCGGTCTCGAGGTGCAGTTCGACGTCCTCGTCGTCACGAATTTCATCGCGCCCCTTGCGGAACGGCACGGTCTCGCTGTTCTTCGCCGCGGCCGCCTCGTCCCAGCCGAGATCGACCGACGAGTCACGCCCCGAGATCAGCTCGCGCATGCGATCGCCGTGCTCTTCGATCTCGAGCTGGAAGTGCTCGTCGAACCAGCGCCCGATCTCTCCGGGCCCCGAGCCTTTGCCGCGGTGGTGGAGGTAGCCGAGCATCGCGTCACCGAACGCTTCGGCGGTGGGGTAGCGGCGCTCCTTGTCCTTCGCGAGCGCCTTCATGACGATCGCGTCGATCGCCGGATCGAGCTCGACGTTGACGGTCGATGGCGGCGGCACCGTACAATCGATCACCGCTTGATAGGTCTCGTACGGCGAGTTGCGCTTGAACAAGCGCCGGCCGGTCAGCAGCTCGTGCGCGATCACGCCGAGCGCGAACACGTCGGTGCGGCGATCGACGTTCGTCGCCACGCACTGCTCCGGCGACATGTACGCGAACTTGCCCTTGATCGTGCCGGCCTTGGTCTTGGTCTCGCGATACTCGGCACGCGCGATGCCGAAGTCGACGACCTTGACGACGCCCTCGAAGCCGACCACGAGGTTTTGCGGCGAGATATCACGGTGCACCATGTTGAGCGGCTTGCCGCTCTGGGTGCGTTCGTGGGCGTAGTGCAGCCCGGCCGCCGCTTGCGCCGCGATGTTCAGGGTCAGCGCCACCGGGATCCGCCCACCCGAGACCCGCTCCACCGTGCGGCGCGCGACCATCGCGAGCGACAGGCCCGCGAGGAACTCCATCACCATGTAGTAGCGGCCCTCGTGCTCGCCGAGCTCGAACGTCTGCACGATGTTCGAGTGATCGAGCACCGCGGCGAGGCGGGCCTCGTCGAGGAACATCTTCACGAACTCGGGGTCGTCGGCGAGGTGATCGTGGAGGCACTTGACCACCACGTACTTCTCGAAGCCGTTCGTGCCGTCGATGCGAGCGAGGTAGATCTCGGCGGTGCCGCCGAGCGCGAGGAGCGCCAGGATCTCGAACTTACCGAGTCGCTTGCCGAGCAGCGACCCGGCGCCCGCCGGGATACCGGACATCGGGCTAATTGTACCTCACAACTCCATGATCTCTTTTTCTTTGGCCTTCGCGATGTCCTCGATCTGAGCGATGTACTTGTCGGTCAGATCCTGGATGTTCTTCTCACCCTTCTTGCGCTCGTCCTCGGAGATCTGCTTTTCTTTCTCCGCATCTTTGATCATGTCCATCGCGTCGCGACGCGCCGAGCGCACCGCCACGCGGGCCTCTTCGGTCTGCTTGCCGACGGTCTTCGCGAGCTCCTTGCGGCGCTCCTGGGTGAGCGGGGGAATCGGCAAGCGCACCAGCTCGCTATCGGCGACCGGGTTGATCCCGAGGTCGCTCGCGCGGATGGCCTTGTCGATCACCGCGATCATCGGCTTCTCCCACGGCTTGACCGTGATGAGCCGCGCATCGACGACCTGCACGGTCGCGACCTGGTTGACCGGGGTCGGCGTGCCGTAATAGTCGACCTTGATGCCGTCGAGCATGGCGGTGTTCGCGCGGCCGGTACGGATCTTCTGGAGGTCGCGCTTGAACGACTCGACCGCCCTCTTCATGCCGTTATCGGTGTCGTTGGTGATGTCGTTGATCATGGTGCTTGGTCTCCGGACGCGCTCGAAACGAACCGCGTCGAATCGGTGTCTTTGACGACGACGGTGCCCACATTATCGCCGCACACGACGCGCTCGATGTTGCCACGGTTCGTCATGTTGAACACGATGATGCGCATCTCGTTGTCACGGCACAGCGCGAACGCGGTCGCGTCCATGACCTCGAGATCCTGGCGAAGCGCGTCGGTGAACGTCACCGTCTGGTAGCGCTTCGCGTCGGGATACTTCTTCGGATCCTTGTCGTAGATCCCATCGACCTTGGTCGCCTTCAACAGCACGTCCGCACCGATCTCCATCGCGCGCAGCGCGGCCGCGGTGTCGGTCGTGAAGAACGGATTGCCGGTGCCCGCTCCGAAGATCACGACGCGGCCCTTCTCGAGATGGCGGATCGCGCGGCGCCGGATGTACGGCTCCGCGAGTTGCGACATCGGGATCGCCGACTGCACGCGCGTGACGACGCCGCGACGCTCGATCGCCTCTTGCAGCGTGACCGCGTTCATCACCGTCGCGAGCATCCCGACGTAATCGCCGGTCGCGCGGTCCATGCCGCGCGCGCTGACGCCGCGAAAGATGTTGCCGCCGCCCACCACCACCGCGACCTGGACGCCGAGGTTCGCCGCGTCCGCGATCTCGGTCGCCACGGTCGACAGCACCTCGGGGTTGATGCCGTAGGTCTGCGACCCCATCAGCGCCTCGCCGGAGATCTTGAGGAGGATGCGCTTGTACGCGGGCTTGCGAGACTCGGCCATGCGCCGGCAATGTACCAGGCCGACGACACCTCGCGGTGAGCTGGGTCGACGAGAAGTGGAGCGCTCGCGGGGGCTCGCGGCGCTAGTAGGCCTTCGCCCAGACGACGCGCTGCGGGCTCGGCGCGCCGGTGAACGGGCACGTGCCCGGCTCGCCGCCGCCGAGCGGGATGCACCGCACGGTGACCTTGAGGTCGTCCTTGATCTTGGCCTCGACCGCGGGATCTCCGTTGTAGTGCGCGAGCGCGAAGCCGCCGTGGATCGGCGTCGGATCGTTGTCCTTGTGCTTCGCGGGCTCCGCGAAGAACGCGTAGAAGTCGTCCTTCGAGTCGAGTTGCTTGGTGTGCTCGTCGCGAAACGCCTTCGCGCGCGCGAACAAGGTGTCCTGGATGTCCTGGAGGATCGCGGGCAGCTGCGCGACGAGCTCGGTGCGCGCGATGCCCTGCTTGTCCTTCGGCGCCTTGTCGCGGCGGCCCATGAACGCGCTGTCCTTGTCGAGATCGCGCGGACCGACCTCGAGGATCACGGGGACGCCCTTCTTGACCCACTGCCAGCGCCGCTCGCCGCCGTTCTGGTCGCGGATGTCGAGCTCGACGCGGACCTTGTCGTCGTGGAACCGCACCGCGCGGAGCTCGGCCGCGAGCTTGGTGCAGTACTCGACGACGCGCGGGCGATCCTCGGGCTTCTGCGCGATCGCGACGATCACGACGTGACGCGGCGCGAGCCGGGGCGGGCACACCATACCGTCGTCGTCGGCGTGGGTCATGATCATGCCGCCGATCAGGCGCGTCGACACGCCCCACGAGGTCGTCCACGCGTGCGCGAGCTGGTTATCGCGGTCGGTGAACTGGATCCCGGAGGCCTTCGCGAAGTTCTGGCCGAGGAAGTGCGACGTCCCGGCCTGCAGCGCCTTGCGGTCCTGCATCATCGCCTCGATGCAGTACGTCTGGACCGCACCCGGGAAGCGCTCGGCCGCGGTCTTCTCGCCCTGGATCACGGGCATCGCCATGTACGTCTCGGCGAACTCGGCATAGACGCCGAGCATCTTCATGGTCTCCTCGACGGCCTCGTCCTTGGTCGCGTGCGCGGTATGGCCCTCTTGCCACAGGAACTC
>JBDTEH010000226.1:0-36449 GCA_039922635.1 Kofleriaceae bacterium
CTCTGAAACTCCTGGTCCGGGTCCAGGTCCGGATCCTCGACCGCGACCTGGACCTGGACCTGAACCTGGTCCTCGTGCTGGTCCTGAACCCCCACCCAGAAGAAACCGATTGCCGACGCGTCCGATACCCCTCGCATGCTCAACTTTCAGAAGCTCGAGGTCTATCAGCTCGCGACAAGTTTCCTCGCGCTTGTCTACGACATCGTCGACGCACTCCCACGTGGTCATGCCGAGCGGTCGGATCAGCTGGTCCGTGCTGCGGAGTCTGTGATCCGGAACATCGCAGAGGGTGCTGGACGTTGGTCCCAGGCTGATAGCGCGAAGCACTACAAGATCGCGCGTGGCGAAGCGATGGAGTGTGCCGGCTCTCTTGATGTGTTGAAGATCCGAAAGCTGATCACTTCAGAGCAGTACGAGGAGGTGCTGCCACGGGTCGAGAGCATCGTGAGGATGTTGACGAAGATGTTTTGAGTCGGCCGAGCGGACCAGGGTGGAGACCAGCTCCAGGTCGCGGTCGAGGATCTGGTCCAGGTCCAGGTCCAGGTCCAGGTCCGGGTCCAGGTCCAGGTCCAGGTCCAGATCCTCGACCGCGACCTGGACCTGGTCCTGAACCTGGTCCTGGTCCCGGTCCCCGTCCCGGTCCCGGTCCCGGTCCGGGTCCGGGTCGGTCCAAGACCAGGGTGCAGATCTACGCCAGGCTGTTCTGCTTCAACAGCTCGATCAGCTTGTGCGCGCTCTCGTCGAGGCTCTCGACGTGGGTGTGGATCGTGAGTGCGGGGTGCTCGGGCGGCTCGTACGGATCACTGACGCCGGTGAAGTGCGCGATCTCGCCGGCGAGCGCCTTCTCGTACAGGCCCTTGACGTCGCGCTTGGCCACGACCTCGAGCGGCGCGTGGACGTAGACCTCGAGCAGCGCGTGCCCGGCCTGCTGCGACCTCGCCGCGAGCTCGGCCCGCGTGCTGCGATACGGCGCGATCGACGCGACGAACACGAGCACGCCGTGCTTCGCGAGCAGCCGCGCGACGAACCCGATGCGGTGCGAGTTGGTGTCGCGATCCTGTTTGGAGAACCCGAGGCCTTCGCTCAGGAACTCGCGGATCTCGTCGCCGTCGATGATCTCGCACGGCCGGGTTAGCTGGGTCGTGACCGCGTGCGCGAGCGTGGTCTTGCCGGCACCCGACAGGCCGGTCAACCAGACGACGGCACCGGCCATGGCTAGTCCGGAACCAGCTGCAACGTGATCGAGAACGCGGCGGTCGTCGCTTCGTTGTCCTTGTCCTTCGGGACCGGGAACCGCCAGCTGCTCATCAGGTTGCCGATGCACTCGTCGACCTCGCCGGCGAAGCCGTTCGCGGAGGTCTGGACCGCGCGGCCGGTCTCGTTGACGGTGAGCTTGAGCGTGACCTTGCCGCGCGCCGTCGCGTCCTTCTTGAGGAACGTGGTGTAGCAGCGCTTGATCTGGCCCATGTAGACGCTCTGGATCTTCGAGAGCACCACGTCGGGCGTCAGCGACGACTCGTCGAACGTCTGCTTGTCGCTGACCTGGATCCGGCCGGTCGGCGCGTGCTCGACCTTGGGTCCGCCGGCGGTCTCGGTGCCGCCCGGCGCGTTGATGTTCGGGCCCTTGCCGTTGCCGACGCGCGCATCGCCATCGCCGCGTGGGCCACGGCCTGCACCGCCGCCGACCGCGACGGTCTTGCCGCCTTCACGGACATCCGCGATCTGCTGGCCGAGGTCGGCGCCGGGGCGCCGCTTGCTCATGTCGCCTTCGCTGGTGCCGTTCGCACCTTCGCCGGTGAGCAAATCGGCCATCGCCTTGGCCTGCTCCTCCTGCATCGCGATGTCCTTCGCGGCGTCGCGGCCCGCGTTCGGATCGACCGCGGGGGTCTTGGGCTTTTCGGCCGACTTCGCGGCGACCTTGTCGGGGGTCTTCGCGGCGGCGGAGCCGGTATCGGCGGCCTTCTGGGGCTCCGGCTTCGTGACATCGACCGTGTACTGGTCCTGCGTGAACACCATGTTGTACGCGCGATCGGCCATGCCGCTGCTCTTGGGCCGATCCATGGTCAGCGCGATGATCACGACCGCGAAGTGGATGATGATCGACGCGCCCATGATCACCGACAGGCGGGGATCGAAGCGATCGGCGAACGTGCCGCGCACCGAGGCCGGCAGCATCGGCTTGGGCTGGCGCGGCGGCTCGGTGACGAACTGGAACAGCACGGTCAGGTCGCCGAGCGAGAGCTTGCCGCGCGCGGTCGGGGTCAGCGCGACCTCCCAGTAATCGCCGACCTTGCGGGCGCCGCTCGACTTGAGCTGGTCGAGCGTGAACACGTTGCCACCGTCGGAGAGCCGGCCATCCATCTTGGCGAGGAAGCGCAGCGAGTAGCGATCGTGCTCGAGGTGGAACAACGGGAACTCGAGCGGCAGGCCCTCGACCGGGATCGAGAACGTGTTCTTCATCGACTGGCCGATCGACACCGAGATCCGCTCGCGGATCAGCCGCTCCTCGACGATCTTGCCGCCGAGCAGGATGCCGATGCGCAGGATCCGGGGCCGCGGCGGCCCGTTGGCGTTGCCGTTGGCGTTGCCGTTGCCGTGCTGCTGTGGTGGGCGTGGGGCCGCCATCAGAACGGCGCCTTCTTGACGCTGGCCAGGATGAGCGGCATGAAGTCCTGCTTCAGGCTCTCCCATTCGTAGTCGATGTTCTTCTGGGTGAGCACGTAGACGACGCTCGGGCGCGGGACCTTGCCGCACACGGCGACGACGGTATCGATCACCGTCACCGACTTGCCGCCGACGTACTCGATGTGGAACTTGCCCTGCTTCTTCTCGCCGCTGTCGTTCGCGTCGTCCGAGCAGCGCTCGGGCGAATCGGCGAGCGCCGGCACCGCCGTGGCGGCGACCAGCGCGAGGGCAACCAACGTCCGCATCGGACTAAGCATGAGACACCTCATTGGCCCTTGCCAGCCTTCTTGCGGCGCTTCTCTTCGCGCTTGACGGCCTTCTGCGCATCTTTCATCCGCTCGTCGTACAGCTTGATGTCGACGCCCGGCATGTTCTTGTATTTGTCGAGGAAGTCCTTCGCGGCGTTGAGGCGCTGCATCGTATCGAGCGTGCCGTTCCCCGACGGGAACGGGTCGGCATCGAGGTAGAGCAGTGCGAGATCGAAGTAGGCCGGCCCGTAGTTCGGGTTGGCCTGGACGGCCCGGCGATAGGCGGCCTCGGACGCCTGGATCAGCGTGTTGCGGTCGCCCGAGCCGACCGGGTAGTCGGCCGAGTGGCCGCGATAGGCCGAGCCGAGGTTGGTGAGCGTGATCGCATCGGTGCGGTTGAACTCCTTGGTCAGCCGCTCGAACGTGGCCTGGGCCTCGACGTACTGCTTGTTCTCGAGCTGGTGGGCGCCGAGGTTGGTGAGCGCGCTCGCGAAGTTCGGGTTGAGCTCGACGGCCTTCTTGTAGGCGAGCACGGCCTGCTCGGGCCGGTTGGTGTGGTCGTAGACCAGGCCGTAGACGTAGTAGATGCCGGCGTTCTTCTTCGCGGCGTCGCGCTTGAACACGTCGTCGAGCACGAGCTCGGCCGTGTCGTATTGCTTCTTGTGGTAGTAGGCGAACGCGTAGTACGCGGCCGCGTCGATCGAGGTGGCGTCGATCTTGAGCGCTTCTTTGGCCTCGCGCAGCGCGGTGTCGGCATCGGGCACCGGCGCGGAGAGCGCCTGGCGCGCGACCTGGAGGTGTTGATCGACCTGCGCCTTGGCCTGCGCCGGATCGGGATCGAGGTTCGGGAACACGACCGCCGGCTCCTGGCCGGCCTGGGTGTCGGCGCCGCCGAACGCGCTCGCGCTCCCGGTGCCCGCGGCGCTGCCGCCACCGGCGGTCGGCGCCATCGTCGGATCGCCGGTGTCGGTCATCGATTGCGAGCCGGCGCTGCCGCTGCCGCTATTCGCCTGCGGCGTCGTCGGCGCTTTCTTGTCACCACCGCCGCACGCGGCCGCGGTCGCCAGCGCCACCGTCAACAGGAGTTTGTTCATGGCGTATCGACCCCCTGGATCAGCTCCTGGCGCAGCGTCTTGTACTCGTCGGGGAACTCGCGCGCGAGGTTCTCGTTCGCGTGCTGGCTCCACTTGTTCGAGACGCCGCCCTTCTTCGCGAGATCGACGACCTCGGACCAATCGGCCTTGGCCTCGTCGAGATCCTTCTTCAGCGCGGCGTCGCGCTGGGCCTCGAACTGCGCGACGACCTCGTCGTGCGCCGCGATGATCTTCGGCACCGGGATGTCCGCGATCTTCTGCGCGCGATCGTACTGGATATCGCCGAACCGGACCTTCGCGGCCATCGAGGCCTCGAGCACGCCGAACTGATCGAGCGCGATGAACTTGTCCTCGGCCTTCTTGCGTAGCGACTCGATCGAGTCCTTCTGGCCCTGGATCTGCTTCTTCGCGGTGTTGAGGTTGGTCGAGCTCGCGGCCTTCTTGATCTCGAACGGCGTCCACTGGTTCGTGTAGAAGCTCTCGGCGTCGTCGAGCGCGAACTCGGCGGCATACTTCGCGGCCGGGGTGTTCTTCGGCGAGCCGACCTTCTTCCACGCATCGAGCGTGGCCTGCTCCGCGGCCCGGGCCTGCACGGTGCGGCCCTTGGCGTGATAGAGCTTCGCGGTCTCGTAGAACGACTTGACGTAGTCGTCCGCGTTGCCGCTGTCCTTGCCGTAGCGGGCGCGCCAGCGATCGAGCGTGTCGGTCATATCCCCAACGTCGCCCTGCTGGCGGTAGATCCCGGCGATCGACCACAGCGCGCGATCGTCCTTGCGGCGATCGGGCTCGATCCGGCCGTACTGCTTGTAGAGATCGAGCGCGCGCTTGAAGTCGCGGCTGACCTCGGCGGCGTAGGCCGCGTTGTAGACGGCATCGAGGCCGATCTGGTCGAGCGTCATCGGCTTCTCGCCGGGGATCGGCTCGGGCGGCTTGATGCCGAGGCGCTTGGCCTTGCGGGTCGTGTCGTAGAGGTCGAGGTAGGTCTTGATCGCGTCGTCGTACTGGAACGAGGCCTGCTGGCTCGCCGCGGTCAGGCGCATCGCATCGAGGTAGTACGGCGACTCCTTGAACCGCTTGTCGGGCTTGCTCGTGAACTCCTTGAACAGGCCGATCGCGGTCTTGGGGCGATCGCCGAGCTTGTACGCGACCGCGGCGTTGTAGAGCGCGGTCGGCAGATCCGGATCGGTCTGCGGCGCGTTCTTGTAGAACCGATAGAACGCCTCGGCGGCCGGGATGTACTGCTGCTTCTTGTACAGGTCCGCGGCGCGCTGGAAGTTGAGCGAGCGGTTCTGGCTGATCGCGAGATCGATCGCGGACTTGTCGCCGCAGCCGAGCTGGATGAACTTGTTGTTCGCCGCCTGGATCGCGTCGAAGTTATTCTCGGCCTGGTAGATCGCGAGGATGCCGTCCTTGGCCTTGCTCGCCGGCGCGACCGATTTCGGATCGCGCGGGTCGGGCGGCGGCGAGTGACAGAAGTTCTCCTCGACCTTCTCGAACCGGCGGATCGCGTCGTCGGTGTGGAAGTACGCGAGCGAGATCAGCGCGGCGTTGATGCCCTGCTGGGGTGCGGCCGCGGGATCCGCGACGATGTTCTGGTAGGTGTCGTAGGCGTCCTGGAGCTCGACATAGATCGGCGGGATCGGCTGGGGCTGCCACGGCTGGGGCTGGGCCTGGAGATCCGCGACCGAAGGGATCTTGAGCGGCTGGACCTTGCCCTGCGCGACCTCGACCTGGGCCTCGGCCTCGAGCGACTGCAGCACCGAGCGCGCGGCATCGAGGTAGTAGGTCGTGCCCATGTCCTTGTGATCGCGGACCCAGCGGTACTGCACGATCGCCTCGGGGTAGCGCTCGGCGTAGAACAGCGCCTCGCCCTCGAGGAAGTTGAACTCGTAGATGTAGTCGCTGTCGGCGTAGGTCGAGATGAACTGGCGATATAGATCGACCGCCTTGCCGTACATCGCGAGGTAATCGGCCTTGGCCTGCGGATCCTTCTTCGCCGAGGCGTCGTAGTCCTTGCGCGCGGTGGTCGCGGCGGAGTGTGTGTTGCGCGCGGCGGCGTACAGCGCTCGCTCCGCGATCCGGCGCTGGTTCTCCATCGCCTCGCGGTCTTTTTCGTTCGCCGTGTACCACGCGGTGCCCGGCGCGTACTTCGTCGCGAGCTCGGCCGCGGCCTGATCCGCGGCGAACTTGTCGCCCTTGGCCTCGAACGCGTTGACGATCTCCTGGTGGACGAGCGGGTCGTGCGGATCGAGCTCCCACGGTGGTCCGATCGCGATGCGATACGAATCGACCGCTTGATCCCACGCCTGGAGATCCGCGAACGCGTGGCCCATCGCGACCCACACGTCGCGCACGTGCTTCTCGTTCTCGCGACCCTTGTAGAAGTCCTTCGCGCGCTGGAACGCCTTGACCGGATCGGAGTCGGTCTCGCCGGTCCACGGATCGGTGAACGCGACCGCGATGTACTGGATCGACTCGTCGCGTAGCTCGAGCGGCGGCTGGTTACCGGCGGCGACGGTGTCGTCGTAGAGCTTGACGCTCTGATCGAACCGCTTGATCGAGTCGAGCAGGAAGTCGCGCTTGTAGTAGCTCCACGCGAGCTTGTAGAGCGACTCGGCAAACAGCTTGGAGTCCGGCGCGCCGTTCGCGACCTTGAGGTACGCGGCGATCGCGTCATCGAGCTCGCCCGGGACCGCGAAGTGCTCGTCGGCGACGCCGCGCACCCACGCGTGGTGGACGAGCTCGGCCTCGGCGCCGGGGTACGGCGTGCAGCTCGCGTACGGATCGCGCAGGGTCTTCTGCTCGACCCGCTTGATCGCCTCTTGCTTGGTCGGGACGACCGGCGCCGGATCGTTCCACTTGTACTTGTTCGCGCACGCGAGCGACAGGAACACCTGGAGCGACTTCCGCTCGTCCTTGGTCTTCGTGTAGTACGCGTACAGGTACAGGGTCGACGGGGTCTGCCGGTAGTTCGGGAACTTGCTCAGGATCTGCTGCCACAGATCGAGCGACTTCGAGTAGTCGGCGACGATCGCGGCCTCGTCGACCTTCGCGTTCGGACCGGCGGCCTCCTGCGCGGCCATGCGCTGGTCGACCTCCTCGTTGGCCTGATCGAGGTAGAGATCGGCGAGCCGGAACATCGCATCGGGCGTGAACTGCGCGTGGTTCGGGTGGTTCTGCAGGAACTTCTCGAGCAGCGCGATCGTCTCGTTCTGGCGCTTGATCTGATCGGCCTCGGTCTTGGCGATGCGCTCGGCATAGCGGCGCTCGAGCTCGCCGGTGCGCTGGTCGTACTCGCGGCGCGCGATCGTGCGCATCCGCTTGTCGTTCTCGTCGGCGGCCTTGACGAAGGCGTCGTACTCGGACTCGACGTCCTTGAGCTCTTCGAGCTCCTTGGCGTCGAGCTGGAGCGGCGGCTTGACGACGTACGGCTTGCCCGGGTTCGGCGCCGGGGTGGGCACGCCGAGGCCTGGACCGTTGGGCCCGGGCTCGTTCGGTGCGGGCGAGCCCGTCGGCGACGGAGCCGGCTGCGCGGTCGCGACGCCTCCGAGGACGGCGACCAGGAGGAGACTGCGAACCTTCACTTCGACCCGCCCTTCGCGCCGGTGCTCGGCGCCTTCTTGGAGTCGTCGGGCTTGACCGACGGTGAGGTCGACGGCTTGGGCTGATCTCCGATCGGCTTGACGCGCTGGTCGGTGTTCGCGCCGGCCTTGTCGGGGCTGGTCGCCGAGGCGCCCTCGGTGTTCGCGGGCGGCAGATCCGACTTGCGCGGCGCGCTCGGCTTCGGGGTCTGATCCTCGAGCACGTCCTTGAACTCGTCGTGGAGCTGCTTGAGCTCGCGGCTGCGCGCGAGGTTGAGGCGCTTGAGATCGTCGTCGGTGTCCTGGCGCCGCGACCACGACACGTCGACGGTGCCGACATCGGTGCGGATCACGACGTCGTAGAGCTTGGCCTTGACGTCCTTGAACGACGCGGCGAGCACCTGCGCGCCGACGGCCCGTGCGTCTTGCTCGTCGCCGCCGAGCTCCTGCTTGTACGTGGCGAGGTTCTGCTGCTCGGTCGCGAGCAACCCCTTGACCTCGTCGAGGCCCTGGCCGACCTCGCGATCGATCGCCTGATCCGTGCCGTCGAGGTTCGCCGCGAGGCTGGCCGCGCGATCGGCGAGCCCGGCGAGCTGCTGCGAGCGGCCGCGATCGCGGCTCGCCGAGGTGAAGCCGTCGAGCATGCGTTGCTCGCTGTCCTGCGCCAGCTTGAGCTGCGCGCGCAACGCCCGCGCGGCCGCGATGCCTTCGTCGCCGACGCCGGCGAGGTCCTTGCCGAGCGCGACCTCGTTGCGGATCGCGGTCAGCTCGTCCTCGATCTGCTGCGCCTCCTGCGCCGAGGCATCGAGCGTGGTCTTCACGGTATCGGCGGTCGGTGGATCGACCTGCGCGGTCAGCGCGTAGGTCCGCATCGCGACGGCCATCGCCTCGGTCGAATCGAGCGTCGTCGCGACCTCGTCGAGGCTGGTGTCGATCTGCTCGTACGCACCACGGGTCTGCGCGACGCGATCGGCGTACGCCTTCTCGGGATCGCCCATCGCGGCGTACTGCTGCGCGAGCTGCTTGCGGGTCGCGGTCGCCTGCGCGAGGTCGGCCGAGCTCGACACCAGCGCGAGCTCTTGATCGGCGAGATCCGAGCGCACCCGTACGAGGTCGTCCTGGATCGCGGCGATGCGATGCCGGCGCGACGCGAGCTTCGGGTACACGGTGGTGCGATCGCCGGTCGCGAGCACGCCCTCGAGCCGGTTGATGATGGTCTCGGACTCGACGAGGTTCGCGGAGATCTCGCCGAGGTCGGACTCGACACCGACGACGCGCTGGACCTCCGGCTGCTCGCGCAGCCACTGCGCCGCCGCGTCCGGAATCGGCGCCGCGGTCTGGAACACGTGCGAGCTGCGACCCGCGATCTGCTCGACGAACGCCGCCGCGTCGAGGTTGCCGTCGACGAGCTGCGACAGCGTCAGGTAGGACGGCAGGTACAGATCGTGGGTATCGCCGAAGATCTTCGCGGCCTTGTCGTACTCGGTCGCGGGATCGCTGGTATCGCCGGTCGCGATCGTGCCGTTGACCTGCGAGAGCCGGATCGCCTGCGCCTTGCGGATGCGGAGGTTGCCCTCGAGGATCCGCGTGGTCGGCGTCTTCTGCGACTGCGGATCGCTCTGCTCGAGCAGCTCGAGCGCGCGCAGCGCCTTGTCGTACTGCTTGCTCTTGACGTAGACCCAGGCGGTCTCGTAGAGCGCGTCGGGGAACAGATCGCTGCGGCGATCGACGAGCAGGTACGAGTCGATCGACTTCGACGGCTGCTCGCGCTCGTAGTACAGCCGGCCGAGCGCGAGCTGCGCGAGCTCGATCACGCGGCGGTCGGCGGCGGTGCGTGGACGGCGCGCGATCAGATCGGTGTAGATATCGGTCGCCTTCGCGAGATCCTTCTTCGCGACGTTGGTCGCGCCGGCGTAGTACAGCGCCTGGAGCTCGTCGTCCGAGCCCTTCTGGACCTGCGCGAACGCGGCGAGCGCGTCGTCGTACTTGTCCTGGGCGAACGCGAGCTTGCCGGTCACGTACGGCACCGCCGCGAGCTGCTGGCCGTTGCCGATCGCGGTGAGCTTGCCGAGCGCGTCCTGGGCGCCCTGCCAGTCCTTCTGGACGATCGCGATCTCGACGAGCCGGACCAGCGAGAGCTGGTAGTACTTGCTCGTCGGGATCTGCGCGATGTCGGCGAAGTAGCCGCGCGCCGCGCCGCGATCGCCTTTTTGATAGAGCGTCTCGCCGAGGTAGTAGGTCGCGGTCTCCTTGTCGGGGCCGATCGACTTGGACGACAGATCGAACAGGATCAGCGCGGCCTGATCGTAGTCGCCGAGCTGGAACGCGACCTGCGCGTCGACCAGCCGGTGCGAGCTCTGCGCGCTCTGGTCGTTGGGCCTGGGCAGATCGGTGCCGAGGTTGCGCGCCTCTTGCTCGTAGCTCGACAGCTTGTTGCCGACATCCTCGGCGGACGCCGCGCTCGTCAGGAGCGCGAGCGCGGTCGCGATCGTTCCAAGCGACAGGGCCGGTCGAAGCATGAGTTATTTCCCCGCGGCCGGCGTGCTGGCCGGCATCGGCGTCGTGCCCGGCGTCGTCGGCGCGGGTGCGGTGCCCGGCTTGTCGGGCGCCACGTCGGTGACCTTGCAGTCGATCGCGGCGCGCTTCTCCATCGGCGTGGCCGCGCCGCCCTTCTCGAAGCCGCGGCACTCGACGCGCGAGATCTTGCCCTCGGTCGAGGTGAACGTGCTCGTGTTGCGCGCGGTGAACGTGAACTTCGACAGGTACTCGAACACGCCGTAGCCGTGACCCTTGTAGGTCGCGACCATCGCGAGCTGGTGGTTCCCCGGCGAGATCGGGCCGGTGAAGATATCGAACGCCTTGGTCTTGTAGAGGTTCTCGCCGGTGTCGTCGGTGCGCGCGAAGATCTGCGTGCCGTCGAGCGTGTAGGTCAACTTGACGAGGTGGAACGAGCTGCCCATGTCGTTGTCGTGCGAGATCAACGCCTGCGCGCCGACGCCGCCGCCGAGCATCTGCTCCTTGAGGGTCTGGACGCGGGCCTTGAGCTCCCACGCACGCTCCTTCAGCGCCTGGGTGCGCTGCTCGATCCGGCGCATCCGCACCGCGGTCGGCATGTCCTCGGGCTTGACCGACGCGGGGTCGATGGCGGCATCGGAGCCAGAGCCGGTCGCCGGCTCGCCGGCCGCGGCCGAACCCGTGCTCGATCCGGAACCCGCGCTGGGCACGGCTGGCGTCTTCGTGTCGCTCCCTGCCATCGCGGCAGCGGCAAGCAGGAGCGAAGAAAGAACGACGACGTTCGAGAGTGCTCGCATAAGTCTCCAGCCAGCCCGTTTGCCGGCCCGCGTTGCGTCAGGGTGCCCTGACGCAAATCCTTAGGAATAGAGCGGTTGTAACACCCGGCCAGAGGCGGTTCAACTCGCCGGCGGGTGAAGCTTTTTCCACAGGGCTTCGAGCACGGCGGGCACGCCTTCGCCGGTCGCCGCGGACATCGCCAACAGCGTCACACCGTGCGCCGCAAACTCGCGCTGGATCTCGGGAACGTCCTGGGGATCGATCGCGTCACACTTGTTCAGCACCACGATCTGCGGCTTGTCCACGAGATCCGGAGCGTAACTGGCCAGCTCGTGGTTGATCACCGTGTAGTCCTCGAACGGCGTGCGCTCGGGCCCGGTGGTGAACGTCGCTTCGACGATGTGGAGCAAGACCCGACAGCGCTCGACGTGGCGCAGGAACTGGTGGCCCAGCCCTGCCCCCTCGGACGCGCCCTCGATCAGCCCGGGGATGTCCGCGATGATGAACTGGCGCTCGCCGGAGAGCTTCACGACCCCGAGGTTGGGCACCAGCGTCGTGAACGGATAATCCGCGATCTTGGGCCGCGCGCGTGATACGGCCGCGATGAACGTCGACTTGCCGACGCTCGGATAGCCGAGCAGGCCGATATCGGCGAGCAGCTTGAGCTCGAGCCGGACCGTGCGCTTCTCGCCCATGGTCCCGGGCTCGGCGTGGGTCGGCGCCTGGTTCCACGGCGTCGCGAAGTGGATGTTGCCCCTGCCGCCGATGCCGCCCTTGGCGAGCGTGAACGTCGCGCCGTCGCTGTCGAGATCGACGAGCAGGTCGTCGTGCTCGTAGATCACGGTGCCGACCGGGACGCGGATCGTGAGGTCGTCGCCGCCGTGGCCGTACTGATCGCGGTTGCGACCGTCCTCGCCGCGCTCGGCCTTGAAGTGGCGCTTGAACTTGAAGTCCAGCAGCGACGACAGGTGGCTATCGGCGACCACGAAGATGCTGCCGCCGTCGCCGCCGTCGCCGCCCGAGGGCCCACCGTACGGCACGCCGTCCTCGCGGCGAAACGCGGCCGAGCCGTTGCCGCCGTCGCCGGCCTTGATCTCGATGATCGCTTCGTCGATGAACTGCATAGGCAACTTGTCGCGTGATCACGAGCGGTGAGAGGGACCCTGGCGCCGGACTTTTGCACGGCCGGCGCGGGTATATACCAGGCCGTGACCTGGCTGGACGTGTGGATCCGCGCCGTGATCGTGCCGGCCGCGCGCCGGGCCCTCCCGGTGTGGCTCGGCGCCGGGATCGTTGCGACGGTCGTGTTCGGCGGCACCGGCATGATGCCGCATGATCTGACCCAGCTCGCCCTGCACGTCCCGGCGGTCGCCGCCGCGCTCGCGATCACGTGGCTGCTGTTGTTCGTGCCGACCGCGCGCGTGCTCGTGCGCGACGACGCGACCCGCTATCTCCGCTCGCTGCCGTTCGCGGCGTGGCCGCCGCGCGTGCTCGTGACCGGTGCGCTGGTCGTGCTGCAGCTGCCGTGGGTCGCGCTGTGGGTGCTCGGCGAGCGCGCCGCCGGCGTGGGGTTCGGGGTGGCGCTGACCCCGGTGATCGCGGGGCTCGCGCTGTGGCGTGGCAGGCCCCCGCGGTCCGGGACCGGCTCCTGGGGTGGACCCGCGCGGGCGCTGCTGCGCGTCTACACGCGCGCGCTGCGCCGGTGCGCCGTCGATGCACTGATCCGCGCGGTCGGGTTGGCGGCGCTCGCCGGCGGCGCGGCCGGGCTGTTCGCGCGCAACAACGAGCTCGCCGCGCAGCCCGCCGCGGTGCTCGCGACCGCCGTGATCGCGGTCGTGCTCGTGCCCGGCTGGGTCGGCTGCCTGTTGCCGCTGGTCGAGGCGCATCGCGCCAGCGCGTGGCTCGCCGAGTCGCTCGGGATCAGCGCACGGACGCGCACCGGGGTGCTCGCCGCGGCGATCGCCTGCGTCTACGTGCCCGCGATGATCCTCGCGCTCGCCGTCGCCGCGATCGTGCTCGGCGATGCCGCCACCGCCGCGTGGCTCGCCGCGATCGGCGTCCCCTCCGGCTTCGCGCTCGCGCTGCTCGCCACCCGGGCCGTGACGCGGGCCGAGCGGTCCGGCGCGGTCGCCGCCAAGGTCATGATCGGAACCGTCGTCGCGTCCGCATGCGCCGTGGTGTTGCTCGGCTGGCTCGGTGCCGCCGGAGCCGGCGCGCTCGCCGTCCTTGGCATCCTCGCCCTCGGCACCTGACGGGGACGTACTACAGTTTCACAAGTTCATCCTCCCAACCCACCGTAATCACTGGGCGCAAAATGGGGACGTACTACAGTTTCACAAGTTCAAAATTGCCGAGGTGGGTTCGCTCGGAACAGCTACCCAGATGGGGAGTCCGCGCTGCGAACTTGTGAAACTGTAGTACGTCCCCATTTTCGGCTGAATGATTACGCGATGATCGAGCGGCGAACTTGTGAAACTGTAGTACGTCCCCTGCTGAGGGCGGAGCGGCTGGTGGTCCGCCGGGGCGGACGGACGATCATCGATCACCTGGACCTCGCGGTCGGGGCGGGCGAGTGCGTGGGGATCGTGGGCAAGAACGGCTGCGGCAAGTCGACGTTGCTGATGGCGATCGCGGGGGTGCTGGCGCCGACCCGCGGCCGCGTGACGATCGGCGGCGCGAACGTGTGGGGGACGGCGGCCCAGCGGCGCACGGCGCGGCGGGCGCTGGGCTACGTGCCGGAGGGCGCGGACCCACCGGGGTTTCTGCTCGCGGGCGAGCTGTGGGCAATGGTGGCGGCGAGCCGCGGCTGCGCGGGGCCCGGGCCGGCGCTCGTGGAGGCGATGGGCCTCGACGAGCTGCGCGACCTCGCGCTCGATCGGATGTCGCTGGGCCAGCGCCGGAGGGCGTGCATCGGCGCGGCGCTGCTGGGGCCACCGAGCTTGCTGGTGCTCGACGAGCCCGACAACGGACTCGATGCCAAGCGCGCGGCCGCGCTGGTCGAGCTCCTGAAGGCGCACTGCACCGAAACCAACAGTGCGATCGTGGCGACCCACGACCGTGAGCTGCTCGAGCGCGCTGGAGCGCGGGTGGTCGAGATCTAAGCTGCGGCGGCCGAAGCGGCAGCGACGACGGGATAGACCGCGACGCGCATCTTCGACTTGCCGTGGCGCTCGTACTTCACGACGCCATCGATCTTCGAGAACAGCGTCCAGTCGCGGCCGATGCCGACGTTCTCGCCGGCGTGGAACTTGGTGCCGACCTGACGGACGAGCACCGCGCCACCCTTGACGACCTCACCCGCGAAGCGCTTGACGCCGCGCATCTTCGGGTTGGAGTCACGACCGTTGCGAGTCGAGCCTTGTCCTTTTTTATGAGCCATGGCGGTTGTCCTTACGCGGCTTCGATCGCCGCGATCTTGACCGCCGTGAGATCCTGGCGGTGACCGTTCCTGCGAACGTAGTTCTTGCGAAGGCGGAACTTGAACACGACGAGCTTCTCGCCGCGCGTCTGCTCGACGATCTCGCCAGTGACCTTCGCACCCGCGACGATCGGCTTGCCGACCGTCACGTTTGCGCCGTCCCCTGACGAGACGAGCAGGACCTGGTCGAATGTGACCTTGGCGCCTGCGTCGCCCTCGAGCTTCTCGACCATTACGGTCTTGCCGGGCTCGACCCGATACTGCTTTCCACCCGTCTGGATTACGGCGTACATGACGTGAGTCTCCGCGAAATGCTTTTACGAATCGCGGACTTTACGGATCTACGGCAGAACGTCAAGTAGTGGTTAGCGTCCAAGTCGTTTGTGCAATAGATCCGAGGTGATCACCGGGTTCGCGCGGCCGTTCGTGGCCTTCATGACCTGGCCGACGAAGAATCCGAACAGTCCGTCCTTGCCCGCGCCATAGGCCTCGGCCTGCTTGGGGTTCGCCCCCACGACCTGCTCGACGACCTCCCACAGCGCCGCCTCGTCGCTGATCTGCTGCACGCCACGGCGCTCGACGATCACGCTCGGGGGCTCGCCGGTGCGGTACGACTCCGCGAAGATCTCCTTGCCGATCTTGCCGCTGATCGTGCCGTCCTCGACGAGCCGCAGCAGCTCGGACAGCCGCTCCGGCGGCATGGGCGACTCCTCGATGGTCTTGGCGTCGGCGTTGAGCGCCCCGAGCAGCTCGGTGAGCAACCAGTTCGCGATCATCCGGCCGGAGCTGTCGCCGGGGTGCGCCTTGACCGCTGCGTCGAAGTATTCGGAGAGCGCACGATCCGAGATCAGCATGCGCGCGTCGTCGGCGGCGAGGCCGTACGACTTGAGATAGCGCACGAAGCACTGCGTCGGCAGCTCCGGCAGCGCGCGCAGGATCCCGGCCATCAACGTCGCGTCGACGACGACCGGCGGCAGATCGGGATCCGGAAAGTACCGGTAGTCCTCGGCCGTCTCCTTCGAGCGCATCGACTCGGACGTGCTGCGCTCGGCGTCCCACAGCCGGGTCTCCTGCACGATGCGCTGGCCGTCTTCGAGCAGGCGGATCTGGCGCGCGATCTCGTGGTCGATCGCGTTCTGGACGAACCGAAACGAGTTGATGTTCTTGAGCTCGGTGCGCGTGCCCAGGCGATCCTCGCCGCGCCGGCGCACCGACACGTTCGCATCGCAGCGCATCTGGCCCTTCTCCATGTCGGCTTCCGAGATCCCGAGCCAGCGCACGAGCCGGTGCAGCGCGCGCATGAACTCGGCGGCTTCTTCGGACGAGGCGATCTCGGGCGCGGTGACGACCTCGACGAGAGGCACGCCCGCGCGGTTGAGATCGACGTGCGAGAACGCGCCGGCGTGGATGTTCTTGCCCGCATCTTCCTCGAGGTGGATGCGCTGGAGGCGCACGCGCCGGAGGTCGCCCGCGAGGATCAGATCGAGGTGGCCGTCCTCGCACAGCGGCTCGTCGTACTGCGAGATCTGATAGCCCTTGGGCTGATCGGGATAGAAGTAGTGCTTGCGCGCGAACCGTCCGCGCGCGCGGATCTTGGACTCGGTCGCGACGCCGAGCCGCAGCGCGAGCTCGAGCGCGTGCCGGTTGAACGCAGGCAGCGTGCCCGGCATGCCGAGCACGATCGGATCGGTGAGCGAATTGGAGGGTGCGCCGAACCGCACCGCGGACGGCGAGAACGCCTTGGAGCGGGTCGCGAGCTGGACGTGGACCTCGAGGCCGATCACCGGCTCCCACTGGTCGAGCAATTCGGGGAGCTCGGTCACCGGCGGTCCCCGGGGCGACGGGTGCCGAGCCCGACCGCGGACTCGATGACGCCGGCGGTGCGGAGCAGCGTGGCTTCGTCGAGCGGTTTGCCCATGAGCTGAACGCCGACGGGGAGCCCTTCGCCGGTGAGCCCGCACGGGACGGAGAGCCCCGGGAGGCCGGCGAGGTTGCACGACAGCGTGAAGATGTCGGCGAGGTACATGTCGAGCGGCGTCGCCTTGGAGTTGAAGCGGAACGCGGTGGTGGGCGTGGTGGGGGTCAACACGACGTCGACGTCGTGAAACGCCTGGTCGAAGTCGCGCTTGATCAGCGTGCGGATCTGTTGCGCCTTCTTGTAGTAGGCGTCGTAGTAGCCGCTGCGCAGCGCGTAGGTGCCGAGCATGATGCGGCGCTTGACCTCGGGGCCAAAGCCGCGGCCGCGCGACTTCACGTACAGATCGAACAGGTTCTTGGCACCGGAGGCGGCCTTGCCGAACCGGATGCCGTCGTAACGCGCGAGGTTCGAGGACGCCTCGGCCGGCGCGACGATGTAGTACGCCGGCAGCGCGTGCACGGTGTTCGGCAGCGAGATCTCGACGAGGATCGCGCCACGCTCGACGAGCGCCGCCTTGGCCTTGTCGATCGCCGCGCGGATCTCGTCGTCGATCATCGCGTCGAAGTACTCGTGCGGGATGCCGATGCGCAGGCCACGGACGTCGCCGGTGAGGGCCTCGACGTAGCGCGGCACCGGCGCATCGAGCGAGGTCGAGTCCCGCGGATCGAGGCCGGAGATCACCTCGAGCACGAGCGCGGCGTCGCGCACGGTGCGGGTCAGCGGGCCGACCTGATCGAGCGAGCTGGCGAACGCGACGATGCCCCAGCGCGACACGCGCCCGTAGGTCGGCTTGACCCCGACGACGCCGCAGAACGCCGCGGGCTGACGGATCGAGCCGCCGGTGTCGGTGCCGAGGCTGGCCGCGCACAGGCCCGCCGCCACCGCGGCCGCGCTGCCGCCGGAGCTGCCGCCCGGCACACGCGAGGTGTCCCACGGGTTCTTGGTCTTCTGAAACGCGGAGCGCTCGGTCGAGGAGCCCATCGCGAACTCGTCGCAGTTGACCTTGCCGAGCACGATCGCACCGGCCGCCCGCAGCTTCTCGACGACGGCGCCGTCGTACGGCGGGATCCAGCCCTCGAGGATCTTCGAGCCCGCGGTGGTCACGATGCCCTTGGTGACGACGTTGTCCTTGAGTGCGATCGGGACGCCGGCGAGCGGTCCGAGCGGCTGGTTCGCGGCTCGCCTGCGATCGATTTCGGTGGCGGCCCTGCGGGCCTCGTCGCTGGTGACGGTGAGGTACGCGCCGAGCTCGCGGTCGACATCCACGATGCGCGCGAGGTAATTGTCGACGACGCGCGCGGCGGAGACCTCGCCGGTCGCGATCTTGTGGGCGGTGTCGGTGACCGACAGCCACTCCGTCGGGCCGGACACTATCGGGACCTCGCTGCGCTGTGGAGCGCTGCGCTCACTTATCGCCGCCGCCGATGATCGCGGGCACGACGAACAAGTCGGCCGCGTGGGCGGGCGCCGCGCGCACGGCTTCGCTGGTCGGCAGCGAGGGCCCCGGCTCGTCGGCGCGGAGCCGGAGATCCATCGGGACCGCGTGGGTCATCGCGGGCACACCCTCGGTATCGACGGTCGCGAGCGCGAGGAAGTGATCGAGGATCTTGCCGAGCTCGTCCTGCATCCGCTTCGCCTCGTCGGGCTCGAGGTGCAGCCGCGCGAGCATCGCGATCTCGTCGACCTCCTTGCGTGTCAGCTGCGGCACGTCACTCCGGCAGCGGTTGTGGTTGCAGCTCGGGGCGCCCACCCATGCGCGCGGCCAGCTCCGCGCCCATCTGGAGATACTCGTCGGCGACGCGACCCGCGGTCGCGACATCACCCTTCTCGATCGCGGCGATCAGCTCGCGGTGATGCTTGCGCACGCGATCCGCGGGCCCGGCGAGGTTCGCGAGCAGCGGCATGAAGCCGCGCACGCCATCGCGCACCGTGTTGATGAGCAGCAGCATGACCTGGTTGCCACACATCGCGGCGACCGCGACGTAGAACTCGAAGTCGAGGTCGAACAGCTCCGCCGCACCGGTCACGGTATCGGCCTTGTCGGCGAGCGCGCGCAGCCGCGCGGTATCGCCCTTCCCGCCGCGCGCCGCCGCGAGCCGCGCGATCTCGCGGCCCATGATGCGGCGAAACTCGAGGAGGTCGCGGATCAGCTCCGGCTTGCCACCGGCCAGCGGCAGCAGGTGCTGCACGAGCTCGATGCCGCCGGTCTCCATGAAGTTCTGGACCCGGGTGCCGTCCCCCTGCCGGATCCGCACGAGCCCGAGGTGCTCGAGCTTCTTCAATGCCTCGCGCAGCGACGCGCGGTTGACCCGCAGCCGCTTGGACAGCTCGCGCTCCGGGGGGAGCTTCGATCCAGGCGGATACTGGCCGTTGAGGATGAGCGAGCGCAGCTGCTCGGCGATCTCTTCAGCGACGCGCTGCTTCTCGACCGGTTTGAGCATGCCTCGGTCCGAGCCTAACCCAAGGGGACTCCACGCTCTAGTGCTTGAGGCGCTTGCGCTACGCGTGATACTGCCCCTTGTGGTGGTTACGGGTCAGTCAGCGCCGAAGGTCGGTCCGCGCGTGCTGCTCGTCGATGGCGACCAGGCAGCCGACGTGTTCGAGCTGATCGAGCTCGGTGCGACGATCGTCACCGTGGTCTCGCCGTTCCTGTTCGAGATCGGCGAGGAGCTGAGGCTCCGGATCGAGGATGCCGGCGAAGCTCGAGACGTCGCCGCGCGCGTCCGTGCCCACATCGCCAACGGTGCGACCGAGCTCGAGCTGGGCTGACCGTGAGGATGAGATGACGGTCGCCGACCTCGACGAAGTTCACTACGACCTCGAGCAAGACGGCGAGCTCGTACGCGAGCAGCTGCACCGCCACGTGTCCGAGCGCGCCGGCTGGGCGACCGTCGCGATCGCGTTTCGCGAGAAGGACAAGGCCGGCGCGTGGAAGGATCCCAAGCTCGCGCTGCTGCGCTTTCGCCGCCTCCACGACGCGTGGACCCGCCAGGCCGCGCTGACGCTGGCGGGCGACGAAGCACGCGAGCTCGCCAACGATCTCGCGGCCTGGTTCAGCGCGACGACATGACGATGGAGATCCGCGGTGCAGTGGAGGACGACTACCCGTCCTTCGTGAGGCTGTTCGGCGAGCTGTCGATTCCAGATCCCACGCCGCCGCGAGATCGCTACGTCGCGCAGATCGTGTCGCGGATGCTCGTCGCGCGCGAAGGGGACCTCGTGATCGGCTACGCGATCTGGCGTGCGTACGGCACCACCGCGCACGTCCCGAACGTCGTGGTCGATCCCGCGTGGCGTGGACGCCGAGTCGGGCAGCGCCTGCTCGAGCGGGTGCGCGAGCTCGCGTGCGCCGCCGGGTGCACCCGGTGGTATCTCAATGTGAAGGCCGATAACGCCGCGGCGATCCGGCTGTACGAGCGCTGCGGCTTTGCCCTCGACCAGGAGAGCTGGGCACTGTCCATCCGCTGGGCGGCCGCACTCGGGATTCCGTTCGATCCGGAGCTCGCCACCTCGCTCGTTCGACCGGAGGATGACGCGGAGCTCTCCGAACGCTTTGGCATGGCCCCCGAGCGCATCGCCGCATTTCGCACGCGCGCGACCGGGTCGGTACTCGTTGCGGTGCACGCCCCCGAAGGCGGAGGCCCGGTCGCGTTTGCCGCGTTCAACCCGCACCATCCCGGCGCCCACCCGTTCGTCGTGCGACGCGCGGATCTGGCCGGCAATCTCCTGCGTGCGTGCCACGGCTACGCGGACCTCGAGAGCTTCGACTTCATTCGCCTGACGGTCGAAGGCGATCGTCCGCTCTACGACAGCCTGATCGCCAGCGGCGCGACGCTGACCTTCGCGCTGCTCCAGCTCGCGAGCCCGCTCTGATCGGGCTCGCGATCAGAGCGCCCCGACGGACACCACGTCCACCTGCACGAACTGACCGTTGTACGCAGCGGGCGCCGGCGCGATGTCGGGGACCACGATCGGCGTGCCGCCCGGATCGAGGTTCTCGATCTCGTGGCCATCGATCGGCATCGCGCTCAGCGTCACCGTCGCACCGCCGTCCATCGGCACGGCCTCCAGGTAATCGAGCGCGAAGCAGTTGTAGATGTTCGACGCACCCATGTTCACGAAGTAGGTCTGCGCGGGCGCGCTCACCATCATCGCGTAGACGTTGAACGTGTCGCCGTTGTCGGCGCCACCGGTGTTGAAAAAGCCATCGACCGTTCCGCCGGCGTACGCCTTGGTCTCGACGAGGCCGCGAAACCTCAGCAACACGTTGAAGTGGCCACTGCCGGTGATCGTCGCGATCTGATCCGCGGCGTCGGTCGCGGCGCAGACGTTGCCCCCGAGGTCGGCGCCACACGGGAGCTCCCAGCGCAGGCCATCGAGCGCACCCGCGACCGTGTCGCTGCCGCTGCCGCTGCCGCCCTCTGGCGCATCGACGATGTGCCGGGCCGAATCGCCCCCGCACCCGACAAGCGCCGCGCCACCCCAAAGGCCACCGATCACGAACCACCCGACAAGCCGCATGCGATGTCTTACCGCGAATCCAGCGCGGGTCTGCCGCCGAACGTCCCCGGCTATCCCGCGCGTACCTGAGCTCAACGCTTCTTGAGGCGCGTCTCCAGGACGCGGATCTCGCTGGACGCCTCGGCGTGGTTCGGTTTGATGCGTAGGACCTCGTAGAAGTGTTCGAGCGCCTCGCGCTCGCGGCCGAGGATGCGCTCGACGCGACCGAGGTAGAATCGGGCGGTCGGCGACTGCGCCGCTCGCTCGGCGGCGCGCTGGAGCTCGATGCGGGTCTTGTGCGCGACCGCTTGCTTGTCGCTCGCGGCCGCGAACTTCGCCCACGTGAGCATCGCTTGATACTCCGACTCCTGCGGCTGGAGCTCGACCGAGGTCGTGAACTCCGCGATCGCCTGGTCGATCTGCTCGCGGCGCAGCGCCATCTCACCGCGGCGAAACGCCTCCTCGGCGTGCATCACGCGCATCGTGAGCTCGTCGGCCTTGGCCTCCTCGGCGCGGACCGCGGATTCGCCGCCGCGCGCGACGATCGACATGTACTCGGTGCGCTTCACCGTATCGTTCAGCACGGCGAACGCGGTGTTGATCTGCGCGAACAGCCGCTGCGCATCGCGCGCGGAATCGACGATGCCGAGCGACGCGATCCGATCGGGGTGGAGCTTGCGCGCGAGCGTGAAGTACGCGGCGCGGATCAGGTCCGGCGTCGCGTCGTGCGAGATCCCGAGCAGCACGAAGTGATCAGCGCCGCGGTCGACGAGCGCGAGGCGATCGCGGATCAGGGACTCGGTCTCGATCGCCGCCGCGGTGTTCGTGCGCGCGCGGACCGGCATCGCGGTCGACGACGGCCGGTTCGCCCGCGTCGGGATCGCCGACGACGACGGCCGTGTCGGCAGCACCGTCGCGCGCGACTGGCTGGTCGTCCGCGAGATCGTCGGTCCGCCGGCAGGCAGCGGCCGTAGCGGGGTCAGCGTGCGCGCAACTACCGGGCCCGTCGGCGACGGTGCGCGGCCGACCGCGAGCTCCTGCGGCGACGGCGCGCGCGGGACCGCGGACGGCGTCGGTGCGCGGCCGGTGGCCGGGTTCGTCGGCGTGCGTCCCGCGAACGGCGTCGTCGGCGTGCGCGACATCGCGGGCTCGCCGGTCGGCGTTTGCGTCCGCGCGACCACCGGCTGCGACCGGGGCGGCACGGTCGCCGAGCGGGTGCGATCGAAGGCCGGCCCGGAGGTCCCGGTTCCGGGGCGATCGAACGCGGGGTGATCGATCGGGGTCGCCGTCCGCGGGCTGGCGAACTCTGGATGTGCGGTCGGGGTCGCCGTCCGTGACACCACGGCGCTGCCGCGCGTGGGGGTCTGCGTCGTGGTGGCGCGCCGCGCGACGCCGGGCTCGTCGCCGATCGTCCGCTGCGCGCCGCTCGGGGTGCGCCTCGGCTGGTTCGGGTTCGTCATCGTGCGCGCCTGCGAGATCGGCAACGCCGAGGGCTTCTTCGGACGGTTCGACGGTACCGGCTTGGCCGAGGCCTCGCACGCACCATAGGAGGCGAGCGCGTAGACGATCGCGCGCACGCCGCGCTCGCCGACCTCCGGGTGATCGCCCTCGATGTCGGCGAGGTTCACGCCGCCGATCAGCTCCTGCAGCACGGGCTTGTCGGTCTCGGTGAAGCCGAACTGCGACAGATCCGGAATCGCCTCGGGGATGAGCTTGAACCAGGCGCCGAGCACCGCGAGCTCCTGGCCGAGCCGTGCCTCGGCGAGGTTGTTGCGCGCGCCGAGGTGGATCACGGCACGGACATCGAGCTCGCTGCCCGGGACGACCGTCACGGTGACCGAGTCCTCGATGACGAAGTCGCCGCGATCGAGCGAGAACGTGCGCGCGGCGCGCTGCGCGACGAGCCGGCGGCGCAGCTTCTGGGCCTGATCCGCGGCCAGCCGTGCGGCCTCCGCGATCACCTCGATCTCGTCGCGGTGGGGCGACGCGGCGACGCGACGCGTGATGTCGGCGACCTGCGTCGACGACACCAGGCCGCCGGTCAGCGCGAGACGCACCGCCGCATCGCTCGCGAGCGGGGACATCGCCCCGACCACGGCGCCTTGCGCGAACGCGATGCGATAGAGTTTACCATCGGCGGTGACGGTCAGCTGGCCGCTGAGACCGCGGCGTGCGAGCGCGCCGAGCGTCTGGCCCCAGGGCCGATCCGTAACTGTTCCCCTGGCCAGGACCGTCACTTACCGCCTCCACCATCGCCGGGTGACGTACGCGATCGCGGCCAGCGCGACCACGCCGACGACGAGCCCGACGACGGTCTCGTTCCCCTCGGCATACCCCGGCCAGGCCGCGATCGCGCTCGCGGACATAACACCACCCATCCCCAGAGGATGGTCAGGTCCCCGAGTGGAGTCAATCGGTCCGCGGCTGCTACAATCAGTCTCGCGTGAGTACCTCGTTTCCCCTCGATGGCGCGCGGGTCCGGTTTGCGGGCGATACCAACATCGGCCGTAAGCGTGATCACAACGAGGATTCCATCGCGATACCCGAGACCGGCGAGCGCCTCGCGATCGTGTGCGATGGCATGGGCGGTCACGCCAGCGGCGAGGTCGCGAGCCGGCTCGCGGTCGAGTTGATCGTCGACCACTTCACCGAGACCGGCAAGCAGCAGATCTTGACCTGGCCGTACAAGGTCGACCGCGACATGCGCAAGGACATCAACCGCATGGTCACCGGGATCATGCTCGCGAACCTCGAGATCTACGAGCGGTCGCAGCGCGAGGCCCGCTTCAAGGGCATGGGGACGACGTGCGTCGCGCAGTACTTCCTCGACGATCACATGATCATCGGGCACGTCGGCGATTCGCGCTGCTATCGCCAGCGCGGGACCGAGCTCACCCAGCTCACCGAGGATCACTCGCTGATCAACGACTACATCCGGATGAAGCGGGTCACGCCCGAGGAGGCGGAGAACTGGCCGCACAAGAACGTGATCGTGCGCGCGCTCGGCATGAAGGAGAGCGTGCAGGTCGACATCATCACCGAGAAGCCGCACCTCGGCGATACGTTCCTGCTGTGCTCCGACGGCCTGACCGGCATGCTCAAGGACGATCAGATCCAGCACATCCTGATGAGCGAGCGCGACCTCGATCGCGCGGTCGAGCGGCTGATCACCGCCGCGAATGAAGAGGGCGGCGTCGATAACATCTCGTGCGTGCTCGCGCGAGTCGAGGCCGCATGAAGCAGCTGCTCGTCGCCCTCGTCGCCCTCGTCGCGTGTAGCAAGCACGAGGAGGTCGCGCCCAGAAAGGCCGCGGTGCCACCGCTGCCCGCGGCCGAGGTCCAGCGCGGCCAGGACGCGTGCGCCGCCTATATCACCAAGGTGTGCGCGTGTACCTCGCCTGCCGCGCAGAAGCAGTGCCCGCTCGCGAAGGCGCTGCCCGAGGCCATGAAGCTCGCGCTCGACACCGCCGTCAATCCCCAGACCGACCGCGCCGATGCGTTGCGCGCGCAGACCAACGTGCTCGAGACCGCCAAGCACTGCATCGAGCAGGTCGCCAAGCTCCCCGCGCTCGGCTGCCCTTGACGGGGACGTACTACAGTTTCACAAGTTCGATCTCGTAACCCGTCAAAACCACACCCTCCGAAACGGGGACGTACTACAGTTTCACAAGTTCGACGTCCCGCTGCAGATCGAAGCTCGGGTACGCGGTGGGTTCGGATCGGACGAGATCTCAAGCAGCGTAGCGATCGAGTCCCGTGTTGCGATGCTTGGCTACGCGGTGCGCGTGGAGGATTCCATCGAGGTGGTCCGATCGTCCGCTTTGGGCTGGATTGCTTCGCAGCTGGGGGCAGCACGAACTAGCAGCGAACCGGCAAAACCGTCGTCGTTTTGGGGGCGCTTGCGTGCAGCGCGGGCTCGCGACGAACTTGTGAAACTGTAGTACGTCCCCGTTTCGGGGGCTTTATTTACGAGAGGTTACGAGATCGAACTTACTGTAGTACGTCCCCCTTTGGGGTCAGGTGACGATCTCTCCGGTTTGCGTGGCGTTCGCGATCGCACCGGCCCACACGACGGTGTTGGCGATCGAGCGCTCGACAACCGCGCCCTCGCCGACGATGGCGTACGGCCCCACGGTGACGTTCGCGGCGATGGTCGCCCCCGCGCAGATCTTGAGGGGCTCGACGAGCCGAGCGCTCGGGTGGATGCGTGCAGTGGGATCGACACCGGCGAGCCGACCGGGTGGATGGCGGAGCGCGGCGCCATCGAGCAGCGCCCAGTTCGAATCGAGATAGCGCTCCGGCGTCGAGTGCTCGGCGAAGTAGCCGCGCGCGTGCTCGAACGCGAGCACCGGCTCGCCGGCGCGCAGCCACGGCAGGTAACCCTGGCGGATCGAGTCGGACTCGCCATCGGGCAGCCGCGCGACCACCGATGGGCGGGTGACGTGGGCGCCGCAGAACATGTGCTCGCCATCGCCCAGGATGTTCGTGATCCGGCCGTCGGGCGCGACCTCGACGGCGCCCCACGCCTTGGCGTCGGGGACGCGACGCACGACCATCATGGCGAGGATCGGGCCGGCGGCGCGATACGCGGCGGCGAGCGCGGTGATGTCGAGATCGAAGATCAGCTTGCCGTTGATCGACAGGAACGGCTCGTCGCGATGGTCTGGATCGAGGAGCGCCAGCGCGTGCTTGAGGCCACCACCGGTGCCGAGTAGCACGGGTTCCTCGATATACGTGACGTGCGCGCCGAACGCGCGGCCGTCGCCGATCTCGCGGCGGATCAACTCGCCCCTGTGATGGAGGTTGATCACGAGCTCGGTGATCCCGTGCGCGACCAGGTTCGCGATGCCATACGCGAGGATCGGGATCCCGCACACCGGCAGCATAGGTTTGGGGCGCTCGGCGCCGAGGTTACCGAGCCGGGTCGACAGGCCGGCGCACAGGATCATCGCGCGCATGTGGGTGAATGATACCGTCCTGGGATGCGCGTGGGGCCGTTGGACCGTGCCGAGCTCGCCGCTGCGACGCAGGTCCTCCACGACGCGTGCGGGTTCGATCGGGCCGACGTCGTCGCCGACGAGAAGCTGTTCGGCGCCGGCCCCCCGAGCGCCCCGAGCGCCCCGAGCGCCCCGAGCGCGCTCGGCGCGTGGGACGGCGGCGAGCTCGCCGGGGTGGCCGCATGGTGCGAGCGCTACCTGCGCGTGCTCGCGGTCGCTCCCGCGGCGCGACGGCACGGCCTCGGGAGCGCGCTGCTCGAGGCGTGCGAGCGCGAGGCGCGCGAGGCCGGCCAGTCGCGGTTGCGCGCGCTCGATCAACCCGGCAACTACCTCGCGCCCGGGATCGACGAGCGCAACGCCGACACGATCGCCTGGCTCGAGAAGCGCGGCTGGCGGCGCGATGGCGAGCCGCGCACGAACGTCCTGATCGCGGTGCGCGACAACCCGCGCGTCACGGTCGAGCGCGCCGACACGTTGGCGGCGGCCGCCCGCGCGCGGGGATATGAGCTCCGCCGTGCGCGGCCCGACGAGCGCGCGTTGGTCGAGGCGGTCGCGCGCGAATTCGGCGGGGCCTGGCCGTTCGAGCTCGAGCGCGCGCTCGGTCACGAACCGGCCGGCGTCCACGTCGCGCTGCATGCCGGCGCGTACTGCGCGTTCGCGGCGCACGACGGCAACAACCGCGGCCTGGGCTGGTTCGGGCCGACCGGCACGTGGCCCGAGCACCGCGGCAAGGGGCTCGGCGAAGCGCTGCTGGTCGCGTGCCTCGTCGACGTCGCGACCGAGCACGCGCGGTGCGAGGTCGCGTGGATCGGACCACGGCCGTTCTACGACAAGGTCGCCGGCATCGTCGAAGATCGCCGCCTCGTCGCGATCGCGAAGGACCTCGGGTAGCCCTACGCGACCGGCGGTGGGCCGTACGACAGCGCGAACCAGCTCGCGAGGTTGGTCGCCGCCCAGCCCGCCCGATAGAGCCGTGGGTAGATCACGCGCGGCTGATCCGCGGCGATCGCGATCAAGATCCGGCGAGCCAGCTCGTCCGGATCCCCGGTCGGGGCGAACCGGCCGAACAGGCCGCCGCCACCGTAGTCGGCGCGTGCGCCAGCCTCGAGCGCGGACTTCACCGGCCCGGGATACACGGTCACGACGCGCACGTTATGCGGCGCGAGATCCGCACGCGCGATCTCGGACGCCATCGCGAGCCCCGCCTTCGACGCGCCGTAGTACGCGGCGCCACGCAACGGCACGCGTCCCGCCATGCTCGCGACGTTGACGATCACGCCGCGGCCGCGGTCGCGCATGCCGCGGACGACGAGGTCCTGGAGACGCAGCGGCGCGAGGAGATCGATGGCGAGCAGGTCATGCGCATCGCTCCAGTTCCAGGTCGACACGTGCTGGACCTTCATCACGCCCGCACAGTTGACGAGGCCATCGAGTGGCCCGGCGTGTTCGATCGTCTCGACGAGCGCGGGCAACGCATCGAGATCGCGCAGATCGGCGACGTGCACCGTCGCCTCACCGTGCGCGCCGGAGCCACCGCGGTCGGCACCGTTGCCCGGGCGATCGAGGGGGCCGCGATCGCCGCGCGTCCCGAGCTCGGTCGCCAGGCGTGCGAGCGCTGCCCCGTCGCGATCGATCAACGCGAGCTCGCATCCCGGCCACGCCGCGCGCATCACGCGCGCGACGGCACCGCCGATCGCGCCGGCCGCGCCGGTGATCGCGATATGGCCGTAGCTCGAGGCTCCCGCCGAGCTTGCACGCCGGCTTGTCTTCAAGAGCGTGGTCCAGCGCTTCGGGTCGCGCACAGCGCGGTGGCGACCACCCATCGTGCCGCGCTCGCCCTCGCCATCGGGGTCGCTCATGACGGCCTCGACCGCGCCGCGCGGGTCGCATCGAGCGCGAACCACAGGATCATGATCTTGTCGGTGCCGCGCTTCCACATCGCGGGGCCGAGGAACACGCCCGGCGAGATCTCCCGGATCTCGTCGTGGACGTGACGGATGTAGCCGGGGTTCACGGCGAGGTCGTAGTCGAGGATCAACGTCGGCTTGCCATCGATCGCCGACGGGCCGAACGCGGTCGCGAACGGGAACAGGTTCTGGCGGCCGAGCACGCCTGCGCCGTTGACCCGGTTGAAGCCCATGCCAGCGCTGTCGCTCGACGCCTCGAACGATTTGCCCTCCCACACGAATGACGCGGACGCGGCCCAGCGACGCAGCGGTGTCGCGATCGCGCCCGGCAGGCGCCTCACAACGAGCATGCGGCCGGTCAGCGCGCCGTCCGCGGCGTGCATCGAGGTCGACACCGTCGCGGCGCGGTACAGCGCGTCGAGCTCGGCGTGGGAGCGCTGCGCGAGCGTCTCGAGGGTGAATAGCGCCGTTCGTGGGGTGGGCGTGGTCGAGGAGGTCTGAGTCGCGAGCATGATCATCCTTTCGAGGTGCGGCGTGGGCTCCTGGAATCCTGGGGCGCGCGCGGGGTGCGCGCTTTGGCGGTCTCGCCGGTACGCGGCAGCTGCGGCGCGATCATGCGCCAGCACGCGGCGCCGGCCTTCGCGAGGCTCGTGTCATCGAGGCTGAGGTAGCCGAGCCGGCTCGCCTTGATCAGGCCCACGAACGCTCCCCACAGCAACGCGATCGCGACGTCGACCGGTGGAGCGTCGCCGCCACGCGCGGTCAACCGCTGGCCCTCGAGCCAGAGCGGCGCGAGCACCGAGAGCTCGAGCGCACGACTCTCGGCATCGAGGTAGGGCGCATGATCTTGCATCTCGAGAAACCGGAACGCATCCGGCTCGGTGCGCGCGAACGTGCCGAGCCGGGCCCACAACGCGGTGAACCACGCCCGGCCTTGATCGAGCTCGTACGGAGCGAGCGCCGGGAGCTCGGCGAGCAGCGCGGACCGTAACCGGACCTTGGCGTCGCGGTAGACCTCGTTGACGAGGCTCTCCTTGGAATCGAAGTAGTGATAGAGCGTGCCGGTCGAGACCTTCGCGGCCTGCGCGACCTCCGGCACCGCCGTACCGTGATAGCCGCGCTCCGCGAACGCCGCCAGCGCGGCGTCGAGGATGCGACGACGTTTGTCATCGACCACCGGCCGGCCTCGCTTTACCAAATGAACGTTCATTCGGTATTGTTGTAGGCTACCGGTACCGGCGCGTCAAGCGGTTCTCGAACGCGGTGACGGCAACCGTGTCCTGGGCCCCGACCGCCAGCGCGCCAGCGCGCCAGGGCGACAGGGCGACACCGCCGACATCGGCAAGCTCGTGCTCGACCGTCAGCGCACGGCGCAGCCACTACTCGGGCGGTGGCGAGTCGCGCGAGGGCGAGGGCACGAGCGCGGCGACCGCAGTCGCGGTGCGCAGCAGCAGCAGGTATTCGACGTTCCCAGCCGGGCCGGTGATCGGCGATTCGACGGCTTCGCCCGCGGTGAAGCCATTCGCGGTGGCCCACGTCCGGATCTTGTCGACCGCGCCGCGGCGCAGCGCTTCATCTTTGACGACGCCACCGCGACCGACTTGCTCGCGGCCGACCTCGAACTGCGGCTTGACCAGCACGATGATCGGCTTGCCGAGCGGCGCCCGCAGCAGCTCGGCGACGCGGGGCAACACCAACGTGAGCGAGATGAACGACACGTCGATCACGGCGAGGTCGCACGCCTCGGGCACGAGCGCGAGATCCATCATGCGCGCGTTCTCGCGCTCGAGTACGACGACGCGGGGATCCTGGCGCAGGCTCCAGGCGAGCTGTCCGTAGCCGACATCGATCGCGTAGACCTTCGCCGCGCCGCGCTTGAGCAACACGTCGGTAAAGCCCCCGGTCGAGGCGCCGATGTCGAGGCAGGTGAACCCGGCTGGATCGATCGCGAACGCGTCGAGCCCCTTCACGAGCTTGAGGGCACCGCGCGAGACGTACGGGTGATCGGGCTCCTTGAGCGACAGCACCGCCTTCGGATCGGTCATCGAGCCCGGCTTTGCCGCCGGATGGCCGTCGACCAGCACGACGCCGCTCATCACCAGCGCGCTCGCCCGATCGCGGCTCGCAGCCAACCCGCGGTCGACCAGCAGCTTATCGAGCCGTTCGCGTGCCATCGGTCAGGGCTGGGTACTACAGGACCACCGGCGAGGCCAGCGGCGAACCGCGGCGTTGCGACCGGAGCGATGGCTTGCGTCGCCCCGCTCGTCGCGTATGCACCCCTCCACCCGAAACCCGTCATAACCGTACGAACCGGTTTCGGAGAAGGTGTGCCTCGGACGACGTACGAACCGGTTTCGGAGAGGGTGTGCCTCGGACGACGTACAGACCGGTTTCCGAGAGGGTGTGCCTCGGACGAGGTATAAGCCGGCGCCGAGCCGGAGGCCGCAGCGCGGCGAGCGCGATTCGGTCCCACCGGGATCCGGGCTTTCCGATCGTGCCGACGTTTCGACGTCACGCGTGGGCCCTGGTGACCAACGTGAACGAGGCCGTCGCCGGCCTCGAGCGCCGCTTCCGCGACAATCGCGACCGGCCTATCGCGACCACAGCGTCGGCAGGTTGACAAATAGCACGGTCGTACTATCTTGATCGAGTGAGCAAAGGCGCCGAGACCCGGCAGGTGATCCTCGAACGCGCGTTCGAGATCGCATCGGTGATCGGGCTCTCGGGCGTGACGATCGGTAGGCTGGCCGAAGAGACCGGGCTCTCCAAGAGCGGCTTGTTCGCGCACTTCGGCAGCAAGGAGGCGCTCGATGTCGCGATCGTCGAGGAGGCCGCGCGCCAGTTCGTGCAAGAGGTCATGGTCCCGGCGCTGCGCGAGCCCCGCGGCGAGCCGCGTGTCCGCGCGTTATTCGAGCGCTGGACCGCGTGGGGCGAGCGGCCTGGCGGCTGCTTCTTCGTCGGAGCGGGCGCCGAGCTCGACGATCGCCCGGGCCCGTCGCGTGACGCGCTCGTACGCGCGTGCAAGGACTGGGTCGACGAGCTCGCCAAGGCCGCGCGGATCGCTGCGCGCGAAGGGCACTTCACCGCTTCGCTCGACCCCGAGCAATTCGCATTCGAGCTCTACGGCATCATGCTGAGCTTCCACCAGTTCCATCGCTTCCTGCGTGATCCCGCCACCAGGGTCCGCGCGCACCACGCCTTCGACCGCCTCGTCGCGTCCGCTCGCGCGTCTGCCCCCGCTCTGCCCGCTCGCGCTCGCTAGTTCAAGGAGGATCCATGCCGGCTGTTGCTTCCCCACAAAATAGCACGACCGTTCGCAAACGACCCTCACGGCCCCCACGGCGTTCGATGAAGGGCGACTGGTTCGGGCTCGCGCCCAAGCAGGTCCTCCGGCTCGCCCGTGCCGCCGTACAGACCGCCTACGTGGTGTCCGACGAGCTCGGCACCACGGTCGCGGAGCATCTGTTCACCACGCCGCGCCGGCACGCCCGACCGGAGCGCGAGCGAGCGTACCTCGCGACCGCACGGGCGCTGTCGATCGAGGTCACGTTGCGCGCACCCGTCCGCCACCACATGAAGCGCACGCTCTCGGCGTGGAAGTGGGGCTTCGGGCCGACGGTGTTGCTCGTGCACGGCTGGGAAGGCCGTGGCTCGCAGCTCGGTGCGTTCGTGCAGCCGCTGGTCGAGGCCGGCCTGTCCGTCGTCACGTTCGACGCGCCCGCGCACGGCGATTCGCCCGAGCGCCAGCTCTACCTCACCGATCATGCCGATGCCGTCGCCGACGTCGTCGCGGCGCTCGGGCCGGTCCACGCGATCATCGCCCACTCGTTCGGCGCGGCGGCGGTGCTCCTCGCCCACACCCGCGCGGGCCTCGAGGTGCCGCGTACGATCTTGATCTCCCCCAACGCGATCCTCGACGACAGCGTCGTGCGGTTCGCCCAGCACCTCGGCCTCGATCACGCCGATCGGATCGCGCTCGAGCAGCGCCTCGCCGCCCACACCGGCATCGACTTCGACACCCTAGCCCTCGACCACCTCGTCGCCGGCCGCGACTCCGCGCTGCTCGTGGTTCACGACCACGACGATCGCGAGGTCCCGCTCTCGCACGGCTGCCGGCTCGCGGCCGCGTGGCCGAACGCCCAGCTGCGCATCACCCACGAGCTCGGCCATCGCCGCATCCTGCGCGATCCCACCGTGATCGCCGCCGTCGTCTCGTTCGCGCGCGAAGGCATCGCGCCGCCCGCCTCCGATCTCGTCCGCGAGGTCGACCGGTTCTTCACGAGCGAGCGCGGATGAGCGCTGTGCCAACCACCAGGTGGCCGTGCTCTCGCCACGTTAGCGACCCACCTTGACACTGCCCGACCACCCTGATATCTGAACGCCCACCTGGGGTGTTAGCTCAGCTGGGAGAGCGCTAGAATCGCACTCTAGAGGTCAGGGGTTCGATCCCCCTACACTCCACCAGGTAAAGGCCTCGCAGAAATGCGGGGCCTTTTCGTTTCCAGCGTCACCGGTGCGGGATGACCACGCGCTCCACGATCGGTGGATCGCAACAACCCCACGAGTATGAAAGTTCGGTGTTCGAGATCCAGGCGCCGTCGCGGAGATTTCCCGCGCCGGTCCCGGCCTTCGGATCCGGCTTGCCGTGGAGCTCCAGCTCAGGCGGTTCGCCTGCGGCGTATCGCGCCAGGTGATCGAGCCGCACGACGTGATAAGGGCCGCCGCGCGAGAGCAGCAAGAGCACGCGCTGACAGTCCGGCGAGAAGATCGAGAACGACCAATTCGCGCGAGGTACATCTTCCAGATCTATCCTGATCGGTTTCGCGCCATCGGCGGTCAGCGTTAGCATCGAATACGTGTCATTGCCGTCGTCGCGAGTGCCCTGCCACTTCGCCTGCGCGTCTGGACAACTCTCGACGTGTTCGATCACGTGAGGTTCGGCGGGCGGCGTCGGTCGTTCCACTTGTGGTGAAGAACATCCCGAAAGCACGAGCATTCCCAAGAGCCTCATGACTTGCCGAACATGCTCAGTGCAGGATGTTGAGTTGTATGTCGATCGCGCCCAAGTGCTTCGCGAGGACAGTGCGGAGCTTGCGGACTGGATGATGTTTCGGACCGTCGATCTCGGTCCCGAGAACGACAACCGTGTTGCAGACGCGATAGTTGCCGAGCGCGCTGTTCGGTATCTCGTTCAGGTTCTCGTCGAATTGTGCTTGATGCAGAGTCATCCCACGGGGGGACGCAAGCGCGTATAGCAGCACGGCGTGCGTCCTCTCGTTCGCGATGTCTTCGTGCAGTGGGGGTACGTCGCTGAAGTAGACGACCACATCGTCCTCGGGACGCCGTCGAAGTGCTGCCAAGAGTGTCTTGTCATTCTCGCCGCGATAGCTGACACGCATTCCGCGCGGCGGACGCTTTCCATCGAGAAGCACGTCACCGAGCGGCGAATATGCCGTGAACGGCATCGGCAACTCCGTGCCCGTGACCACCACGTAAGGCTTCATGACGGCGCGCGCGTCTACGAGTGCAGCGACGAGCGCTTTCAGCTTCGGTTCCCCGAGCCGGTTCCCGAGGAGCTTAGGCATTAGATAGGTCTCGTTGTGGAGCATTCCCATTGCTGTGCCTATCGAAGCAGCGAACCCGCTCGCGACGTTCTCACGAGTTCGTCAACTCGCGGCATCGGTGCGACACAACCAGCGATGATTTCTGGGGCGAGGCCTTCGCGGCGTTGCTAAATTGGGCGCAGCTCTGATGCGCACGCTCGCAAGCTTCACGCTCGACCTTGCCGGGCCCGGTTTCGTGATCTATTCGCCGTTTGCGATGGCCGACGTTCCGACCGGTTCACACTTTCTGCGGGACCACTACACGGAATCCGCGGACGTCGCTGCATGTGTCCGTGCAGGACGGGTTGCGGGCTGCTGCACCGGTTCCCCCGGGAACTACAACGTCGAGATCATCGACGGCGCTCTGGACCACTTCATGGCGGCGCTCTGCCCGTGGTGGATCAGCCTCGCCCTCGAGGTTCGAAATCACACGGTGTGCGTCCGCGACTTGTTCGACCTGACCCCTTGGGATCCGGTCTGCCCGCCCGAGCAGAGCGTTTCTCTCGCCGACGGCTTCTACCGCCTCGCCGTCGGAACCCGGCCGACGGAATCGGGAATTGTGGGCCGCGATCAGGATCTCGTCATCGCCTTCGAGCCGCGCGATACGCTCCCCGAGCTAAACTGGACGGGTGTGCCGTTTCTCGGAAAGCAAGACTAGGCGCCTCGCTGGGGACACTTATCGATCGCCTCGACATCCGTCGCGATCGGCGCGCCCTATGATCGTATTCGTCAGGTGAACGAATCGTTCCCCAGCTTTCTCGACGAGGATTCGGATTCCGGAAACGATTCGCTACCTCAAGCCTCCGAATTCTCAGGGCGCATCTAAAAATCGCACTCTCTAGAGGTCAGGGGTTCGATCCCCCTACACTCCACCAGGTAACGAAAAGGTCTCGCAGAGTTGCGAGGCCTTTTTCGTTTTCGGCGACGTGACCTCTAGAGCGCTTGCGAAGCGGTGTTCTAGAGGTCGCCCGCTCAGTGGATCGCGGTCTCGAGTCGCGCCAGCTGAACGTCGCGGTCGTCGATGACACGGCCGGTCTCGTCGACGAGCACGACGTCGTATTCGCTCCTGCCCTGCAGCACTTCGAGACGTTGGGCGCGCGACCACGCGGGCGACGCGATCGACGTCGAGTCGGCGCTCGGCCGCGGCACGACGTTCTCGTTGTACTCCCGCGCGTCGATCCGGCGTCGGCCGAGCCGATTGCCGCGCCGCCGATCCCCGTGACTCCCGCGGCGCGCACGATCGCGCTAGTCGAAGATCAGGAAGCGGTGCGCACGATGATCAGCCGCCACCTCCTACGATGTGGCTATCGGCTGCACGCGTTCGGCTCCGCCGCCGAGCTCCTCGCGCGGGCCGCCGAGTTCGAGCCGCGTCCGGATCTCCTGCTGACCGACGTCGTGATTCCGGGGATGAACGGCGTCGAGCTCGCGCGCGCGGTCGCCCAGCTGTGGCCCGGGACGCGGGTGTTGTTCATATCGGGCTACGCCGTCGATGTCGCGATCAGCGCGATGACCTCGATCACCGACGAGATGTTGATCTCGAAGCCGTTTTGACCATCCGAGCTGACGACGCGAATCGAGCGCGTGTTCAACACCACGCCCGGCTGGGCATCGTAGGCTCGCCGGCATGCGTGCCCTGATCTCGCTTGCCCTGATCTCCGGCTGCGGGTCGTCGCCACCGTCGGTCGACTGCTCGCGGCTCGCGTCGGAAGGCTTCGCGAAGGCCGCCGATCACGACTTCTGGACCTGCGAAGCCGCCCGCTGACCGGTATCGCGCGCGGCTCGCCGCACCCACTTCCGCAGGGTCTCGGCCATGCAGCCCATCCTCTCGGCGAGAGACACGATGGCCGCCCACTGCGACTCGTGCTTGACCTGCTGCTCGAACACGAGCCGCACCGCCCGCTCGCTCATCTCCGCTGGAACAGAAACGTACTCTGTCGTCCCATTGCCACGTACACCTGCCAGTAACGGACCCGCTCTATCGCAGGTCGATTTCCTGCGACCGGAACCGGGCTTGCGGCTCCTACCTGCGTCCTCATGCGCATCCTCGTTGGTCTAGTCCTTGTCGCGGCGCGCGGAAGTCATCAATGGCGGTGGGCTGCGCATATTCCGTCGGACAAGCGTTGCGGCGGGCAGCGCGAGCGGATCCCGGCGCAGTGATCTCGCCACAGCGCCCGAGACCTCGAACGCGAAGGCCGGATTCGACGACCGGATCGTCTTGCCGACGAGCTTCCATTCGAGCGACAGGTCGGTCATCGCGCGCGCACCGATCCGTCGGAGCCGGCGCGCCTTCTGATAACGCGTCACGGCGAGCAATCCGGCCGGAACGATCACGTACAACGTCGTCGTGACCATCCGAAACACGGATGGACCTCGCGCGAACAGTAGCAGCCCGACCGCGGTCACCATCGCGAGGGCGACAATCACGTTGGCGACCGTCTGGTGATGCCGAGCCATCTTGAGCGCGGCGGGCTCCACCGCCGAGGCGCCGATCGTCAATTGCGCGCGGACCTGGAGATCGTTCACAACGCGAGGTTACACAAAAACAAAAACGCCCCGAGGCGCATAGCGCATAGGTGAAACAAAGGGTGGTTTCGGGATCGGGGCGGCGAGGGCGGCGAGCCCTTGGGGCTGCGGATACCCTCGCGGCTCCATTGGCGGGTCGGCAGACCTGTACTCCAGCTCACGTCATCTGACCTTTGATGGCTCATCCGCAACGTGTGATCGTCTCGAGGGTCATCGCTCCATGATTGCGTAGCGCGACCGCTTCGGCAGCACCACGTCCATGTCCTCGAGGACGATACGTTTCACGCTCGGGTTCGTCAGCCAGGCAAGCGACGTCACGCGCGGTAACTGGCTCAGTTCGACGGTGCGCAGTTTCGCGATCCGATTGAGCGGCGCGAGATCGGTCATCTCGAGCTGTCGGGTACGCCAGATCGCGACGCGCTCGAGCTTCGGCAGCACCGTGAGGTCCTCGAAATTGCGCGTACCGCCGAGCGCGAAGTCGATCGACGTGAGGGTCAACGGCAGGAACGGCATCGTCTTCAGCGACTGCCCGCCGATCCCAAGCGATGTCACGCGCGGCAACGTGGCGATCACGTCGAGGTGCTTGATGCGTTCGGCGATCGCGAACGCGGTCAATGAGCGCAGCCCCGCGAGCGGGCGCAACGACGTGCCGAGGCCGCCGACGCGCAGATTCGCGATCGCACCG
>JBDTEH010000227.1:0-22271 GCA_039922635.1 Kofleriaceae bacterium
GAGATCTTGCGCTGCGCGGGTGTGCGCGCGGCCTTCTCTGCGAGCAGCGCTTCGATCTGATCCTGCGCGCTCTGCGGCAGGGTCGCGGTGTCACCGTCCGAGGGCAACGGCGCCGCGGGCGACTCACAGGCCACGATCGGCGCGAGCAGTGCGGCACCGATCAACAACGAGAGATGTTTCAACACGAGAGAGCTCCTAAAACTACGTTGGGCGAACGCGCTCAGCGCAGCCGCCGTACGCACCGCATGCGCGCCAGCAACTCCTCCACGCCACCTGTTCGGTCCACTAAGAGCGCGCAACCTAGTCGTTGGTTGCAGGTTCGTAACTGGCAAAGGTCGACAAATTCGACGGGGATCGCGTGATCGTCCTTCAATGCGTGCGCGAACTGTATCCGTGCGTGCTCACCGAACGAGAACACGTAAGCATCGCCACGGATGCTGCGCGCACAGACCGCACGTCTGTTCACGTGTCACGGCCATCCTTGCTGCGATCAGTTGCGACGCCGTTCGAACGACAAGATTGCTCGTCGCAAGCCGACCTGGCTGGTTCGAATTCCGCCGATCGCCATCGCGGATTGCGGATCACGAACAGATCCGGGCATCATCGCGGCCATGGGGTATGTGCTGGCTGGAGCTGGCGAACCGTGATGGATCGGGGACACGATCCGTGACGGCGATCGTCGGTGCGATCGTCGCGGCGTTCGTCAGTGCGTTCGTCGGTGCGTTCGTCGAGCTCTGTCAGCTCCTCCTGCTGTTCTCCGGCGCGATCCTCGGCGCGGGGATCGCCGGTGCCCCAACCGTGCTGGTGGTCGTTGCCGTCTACGCCGCGTTCGTACTCTACCCGGCGCGCGACCTGATCCAGGGTTGGCTCGGGTTGTTCGCCGGGTTTCGGCCGGAGCGGTATCGAGACCGCTGGGAGAACGCCGGACGCGGCATCGTCGCACTCGCGGGCTCGGTCGCGATATTGTGCCTTCCGATCGCGGATCGACGTGAGTCGCACGAGTCGCAAGGCTTCGAGCTCGCCTTCCTCGGGCTCGCGGTGATCGTGTTCGGCATCGGAGGTGCGATCCCGCGGCTGTGGTTTGCGTTTCGAAGCGAGGGCGACACGAGCACCGAGCTGCCCGAGCTGTTGCGGCAAGCGGGGTGGCGCGGCGCGGCGTTCTTCTACTGCGCGTTTCTCGGGATCGGGCTCGCGCTCGTCGCCGGCCACAGCTCGCCCGTGCAAGCACACGAGGCGCACGCCCCGGCGGAGCTCGCGAGCGATGACGCGACGTTTCAGCGAGCGTGGCCACGCTTCGTCGGACGGTTGTGCCAGACGGCGACCACGGGGTGTCCCCACGCACAGGTCCTCGACTTCGTGGCGCCCAGGTCCACGGACATCACCGTGACCGCGTTCATCAGCGACGACATCTTGCCGCTGTGCACGCTCGTGCCGAGCAGCGTCTGGCCCGACGATGCGCACGACCACGAGGCCCTCGCCCGGCACTTGCTCGCCGACGATGTCGAGGCGAGCGCGCCGATCGTGGTCGCAGCCGGCGAGTGGATCGCGCTGCGCGTGACCTTGCCGGCGAACGCGGCCCGGTGTTCGTACTGGATCGACATCGAGGAGCCGGCACGGTGACGCCGCTCCGGTGTCCCTCGTGCGGGGCGGCGGTGCCGCTCCTCGACGGCTCGACGTTCGCGTGCCCGTATTGCCGCACGAACGTGAAGGTGCCCGCCGAGTATCGCGCGCTGTTCGAGACCCACCGGGCGGAGGCGGTCACCCATCGCGAGCTCGAGCTGCGCTACGCGCGCGTCGCGACCCCACCGGCGCGCTGGGTCGACGCGCTCGCCGCGGTGCTCGTGCTGTTCGGCCCGGCGCTCGCCGCGCTGCTCGTGCATCGGCCCACCGCGATCGAGCGGTTCTCCGAGGTCATCGTCCCGGCGATGCTGCCGGGCACCGCGCTGTGGCTGTGGAGCGCGACGGTGCACGCGACGATCGTGCGGTTTCGGTTCGCGCTCGCCAGCCTGCCTCCGGAGGGGAGCGGCCCACCGCGGTGTCGGCAATGCGGCGCGCCCCTCGTGGTTGTCCCCGATGCGATCGCCGCGCGATGTGCCTACTGCGGCACCGACAGCCTGATCGAGAGCGTCACCACCGCGCTGCGGGTGTTCACGAAGCGGCTCGGGGACGAGCTGCGCACGCTCGCGAGTGCGGTCCTCGCGTTGCGCGCGCGCAAGCGGCTCCTGGTCGCGGGCGCCGTCATCGCGGTCGTGCTGCTCGGGGCGCTCGGGTTCACGGCGCTCGTGGGCTTCGATCGCAGCTTCCGGTAGCCGCACTCGCCGGCGATGTTCGCCGGCCCAGTCGAGCCGTCGCCGGACCGACCGAGCGGCATCGCTTTTACAACCTCCGGCAGCTGGGGTGGGCGCCGAACGCCATAATCGCTATGGTTCGCGCGATGACGACGAACGGGGATTTGCATCTCGGACCTGGCTTCGCGGCGACTCTTGACAAGGCCTTGCCCCGGTTGCTCGCGGCGGGGGCGCTGCCCGACGATTGGGACCCTCGCGCGACGACGTACGACCTGTCGCGCTTCGACTCCGAGGTCGAGTTTGCGAGCCGCTTCGAGGCCGCGGTCTCCCACATCCTTGCCTCCGACGTTCGCGCCCCGGAGCAGCTCCGCGACCGGCTCGCCGCGGTCGGCCTGCCTTTCGACTACGCGCGCCTCGGCCAGCCGCTCTCGACGGTGTTCGAGCTGTACCTGCAGTCCCGCACGAATGCCGCGCGCTGCTTCTCGTTCGCATCGGTCACCAAGCCATGGCTCGCCGTGATCGAGTCGCCGAGCCGAAGCCTACCGGTCCGCGTCTACGCCCAGGCCGCATTGCCCATCTCCGACGAGAAGCGGCGTGCGCTGGAGAGTGCCGGCTGCGAGCTGCACGAGCAGTGGCGCCAGGACCTGCCGCCGCGCAGCCCCGAGGTGCTCACCGTGCTCGTCACCGACGCACCATTCGCCGGCGACCTCCAGGCCAGCGCCGCCGATGCGGTGTGCTTCGCCGTTCCGCACGGCGGAGTGCTCCTCATCCGTGAGGTTGCGCGCATCGCACCCTACGGCATCCAGCTGATCCGCAAGCGCACCGTGGCCGCGCTCCTCGCCGCCGATGCGCGTGCCGAGCTCGAGCGGGCGGCCGGCCTCGCGCCGACGACGCTGCCCGTGGCGACCCCGGCGGAGTGCGAGCAGCAGCTGCGCGGCTTGTTCCCGCAGATCCGCGACAGCCTGTACTTCTGCACCGGGCTCGCCGCCGAGGCCGCGGTGTTCACCGCGGTCGCCGACGTGCTCGGCCCCGAGCCGGTCGCGCTGTTCTACGCGCAGAACGGCTACGGTGGTACCGGGCAGCTCATCGCCGATGTGCTCGCCCGCGGAGGTGCCATTCGCCCCGCGGCGCTCGCCGTCATCGGTCAGGACGCGAGCGTCACGCTGGTCGATCGCGTGCTCGCGGCGCTCGCAGAGCTCGGCGGCGCCGCGGCGTGCGTGTTCCTCGAGACGCCAACGAACCCGGAGCTGCAGGTGCACGACTTCGCCGCGCTGATGGCCGGCGTGCGCGCGTACGCGCAGCGCTGGGGCAAGAAGGTGCCGATCATCGTCGATACCACGCTCGCTCCGCTCTACCCGATCTTCGCCAAGGGCTTCGCGCAGGACTGGCCGTTCGTGCTCGTCAAGAGCGGCTCGAAGTACTTCACGAAGGGGAAGGCCACGCTCGGCGTCGCCGCCTGCGCGAGCGACGCCACGGCGCGGGCGATCGTCGGGCGTGCCCGTGCGCTCGGCCACGACGCGGACTCGTTCGCGCGGCCGGCGCAGCTCGCCGCGCTCAGCACCGGCCTCGCCGATCTCGTGCCGCGGATGGCCGCGATCAGCGCGCACACGATCCGCCTCGCGACCGCCCTGCGAAGCGCGCTGCGCGCCTACGGCCACGAGATCACGATGTACGCGATCTCGCAGGACCAAGTCGCCGACGGTCTGGCGACCGGCATGCTCTCGTTCTATCTGCCGCCGGCCCCCACGACCTATCCAGATCTCGTCGACGAGTTCGTCGCGTACTTGCTCGCGCATGCGCCGCTGCTGGTCAAGAGCCGGGTCAGCTACGGCCAGTCCACCGGCGACGGCAAGCCGGACTACTTCTACGTGATCAACCCGGAGGAGTCGACACAAGGCGCGCTGTCGGCCGAGGTGAAGAACGCGCAGAAGCACGACAACGTGCAGATCTGCCGGATCAGCGTTCCCGAGCACGCCGACGTCGACGGCCTGATCGCCGCGATGAACGGCTTCTTCGCGCTGAAGTACGCGCCCTAGCAAGCCGCCGCAGGTCCCGAACGTCGACCAACCGTGCAGCGCGGTGTCGGCGGTGCATCGCCGGATTCATGGGCAACCTCTCTACCCTCGCCCAGCTCCAAGAATATGATCGTGCGACGGGACGGCTACGAACACGAGTGAGCGCGTGAGAGACCGCGGGGGCTACACATGAGCGCGTCCTGGGGACGGCGCGTGGTGCTGTTTGCGCCGGTACGCATCGTGCTGGCGGCGCTGCCAATCGTGGCGATGGTCGTGATCACCGCGCGCGTCCTGCCGAGTCCGGGCGCGGTGCCCGGGCCGGCGTCGAGCCTGGTGTCCCTGGCGTGGGGCGTGGCCGCGCTCCTGCTGTACGCCGGCTTTGTAAGGCTGGTCGAGCAACGTCGCGCCGAGGAGCTTGGCTCGCGCGGCGCCGTTGCCGAGGTGGGGCTCGGCTTCGCGATCGGCGCCGCGCTGTTCGCGCTGACGATGGCGATCCTGCTGCTGGCGGGAATCGCCCACGTGGGACGCGGGGACGGCGTGCGCGCGTTGGTCGTCGGCTTGGGCGTGGCCGTGGGCGCAGCGCTGCTCGAGGAGACCCTGCTGCGCGCCATCTTCTTCCGCATAGTCGAGGACAGGCTCGGCACCTGGACCGCGCTCGCGCTCTCGGCGGCGCTGTTCGGCGTGCTGCACGCGTTCAGCCCCGGCGCGACCGTGATCAGCACTGCCGCGATCGCATTGGAGGCGGGCGTGATCCTCGCCGCGGCCTACGCGTTCTCGCGCCGGTTGTGGCTGCCCATCGGGCTGCACGCCGCGTGGAACTTCACGGAGGGCGGCGTGTTCGGCGCCAGCGTCTCGGGGACGCGGCCGTACGGGCTGGTCAGCAGCCATTTCAGCGGGCCGGCGTTGCTCTCGGGAGGCGCGTTTGGTCCCGAGGCGTCGATCGTGGCGGTGCTGGTGTGCCTGAGTGCCGGCGTGGCGCTTATCGCCGTCGCCCGCCGTCGCGGACACGTCATGCAGCCGTCCTGGCGTCGCTGAACCGCCGCGAATCTCCAGGTCGTCTTCTCGACGAGGCGATGCAGCGCTGGCCTGATCGCCGCCTCGACAGCGTGCGCGGCGATCAGCTGCCGTCATGGGCGTCGGTGACAAGTAAACACGTTGGCGGCAGTGCCGCTATGGTCGAGGCTCCGGTCAAGACCCACGAGACGCGTCCCCAACGGCCTCGCATATTACCAGCGGTGTTCGGTCGCCTGCGACGAACGGTAGATCGCGCGCTCGGGGTCGTGATGGTGGCCATACGCCGACTGGATCGCGACGCGGCCGGGGCCGGTCAGATGGAGCCACACGTAGCGCTGGTAGTTCCACGCCGACGAGAACCAGCTCGCGAACCCCTTGCGCTCGGCGAGCTCGAAGTGAAGCTGCATGTTGACGCTCGGGTCCTTGTAGAGCAACGCCGAGCCCTTGACGAATACCGACTCGCCGGGCGCCAGCGTGCGCACGAACGCGTTGCCGTGCGCGTGGATCAGCACGAGCCCCGGCTCGGTCTTCGCGCTGAACCGATCGAGCAGCATGCCGAGCGGCCAGTGGTGCTCGATCTCGTCGCCTTCACGCGTGTCGTACCAGACCGGCGACACGAGGTAGTCGTAGGTCACGGCTTGGGTCGCTACCAGGAACACGTGCTCGCGGACGTCGACGCCCTGGCCGGCCGCGATCGGAATCGCGAGCATCTCGCCGGGGGCATCGCGCGAGAATGCGATCCGTCCCGGACCCTTCGCGTTCAGCATGTGGACTGGCAAGCCCGCGAGCATCCGCTTCCACGCGCCCTTGATGTTCATGCGCTCGACGTGAACCGCGGGATCCTTCCACAGCAGCTCGTGATGGCCGAAGTAGATCCCGTCGCCGTCGGCGAGCTTGAAGTCGGCGACCGGGACGAGCGTGCCCTCGATCTGCAGCGACGACCGACCCGCTTGAATGCGCGCGAGATCTGCCGTGGGCGGTAGCTCGAGCCAGCCGGAGGCGCTGGGCTTGCGCGTGATGTCGATCGGCGCGCCGCAGCCCGGGCAGGTCGCGGTGTCGGCCGGGCTCGCGGTCGAGCAGAACGGGCAGACGTACGCGCTCATTCGCCCGCTCCACCGTGGTGATACATCGACTGGATCCCGACGCGGCCTGGACCGGTGAGCTTCGCCAGGTACATCGACGTGCCGCCGAGCAGGCCGCTCGACAGCTTGATCTTCTCGGTCTCGAGCGTGACCGATGCATCCTTGAACAGCATCGCGCCGGGCTCGACCTCGATCACCTCGCCGGGCGCGAGCAGGCGTTCGAACACGTTGCCGTAGCCGTGCAAGACGAGCAGCCCGGGCGCGTCGCGCGTGACGAACCGATCGAGCCACATGCCGTTGCCACCGTGCAGGATGTTCGCGAGGCCTTTGATCCGCACGTAGGTGTACGAGATGCGAGAGCTCGCGAGCAGGAAGGCGTGCTCGCGGACATCGATCTCCATGCCGGGATGGAGCGGCAGCACGACGATCTCACCGCTCGCGTCGCGCGAGAACGCGATGCGGCCCGGCCCCGACGCGACGGTGATCAGGTGAGGTAGGTTGAAGAACGAGCGCTTCGGGCCCTGGGTCGGCATCAGCTGGACCGGCACGGTCGGCTGCTTCCACAACATCACGTGATGCTCGAAGTAGACCGAGTCGTGCGGCGCGAGCGCGATCTCGACCACCGGCACGACCTCGCCTTCGACCTGACACGTGCTCTGGTCGAAGTGGATCTCGGTCATGTCGCGCAACCGCGGCGCCTCGCGCCAGCCGGACTCGGTGACCGTGTCCTTGACGTCGAGTGGCGCACCGCAAAACGAGCACTGCGTCGGGCTCTGACTCTGGTTGTTACACCACTGGCAAACGACTCGCGTGAACGCGTCCATATCCGTTCTTAGCGCGGACTGCGGCTGATCGGTCACGTACTCCGGACCGATCGGCACCGGTTGCGCATCGATCCGCACATCGATCCGGACGCCTCGGGTGGTCATCGCGATTGCGGGTTGATGGCCGGCACGGAGGCCGAGTACGTCGAGCTCGAAGCGTCGTGGCGCGCGCGCGAGGCCGAGGGCAACATTCAACGCGTCGACCACACGAACGCATGCTCGACTGGTATGGTCAATCGGTTGAGAGAGCGCGATCTACAGCCGGGCATGAGCGTGCGGATCAAGCGAACCTTTCACGACGTAGACGGACAGAAGATCGAGGCGGGGCGTGTCCTCACCCTGGAGAGACACGACGTCCATTTCTACGTCGGCGGGCACACTCTGACGTTTGCGGGCGGAGTCGTGATTCGTCTCGGCGATGGCCTCGGCGAGAGCGACGCGGTGCTCGAGGACGAGCGCGACGAATACTGGGAAATCGTCCCGGCGTGAGCGCGGTTCCAACCATCGGGCTCGATCGATGACCACCAAGAACGTCGTTGCCGACGAGCTGCGGGCGGTGCTGGAGGCCATCGTGACGAGGGGCGAAGGCGCGGAGGCGAGGTGCGCGACGGAGGTGCTCGCGCTCCTCGCGCGACCGGATCCACTCGACAAGCAGTTCGCCGTGAGCTTGGCCGAGCTCGTCGATCTGTACGACGAGCCGCCCTCGGCGACCGCGGCCGAGCTCGCACCGGCGATCGGCGCGATCGGCCTGCCGCTGATCGCCGCGCGCGCCACGATCATCGCCGGACGCGTTCGCGATAAAGCGAAAGAGAAGGTCAACGCGCTCGCGCTGTACGACGAGGCACTGCAGCTGCTCGGCGACGACTGGTCGCGCGACGCACAAGACCTGTGGGGCTTCGCGATGCAACAGCGCGTCCGCCACGCGCGATTTCTCGGCGATGCGCTCGAAGCGGTCGACACGCTCGCGACTCGCGCAGCGGATGTACACAACAGCTATCTCAGCAATCGCGTGCTCGAGGCGAGCGCAGCGTGGATGCATCGCGCCGCGACCGCAGATCGCAAGGCCGAGACGATCGCGGTGTGCAGGCGGGCGCTCGCCTGCGAGATTGCCGAGGCGACGGCGTTGACGTGGAGCCATCGCATCGATCTCGGCTGCGGTCTCGCGCTCGCACTGCGGCAACTCGACAAGCACGATGACGCACTCGCCGCTTGTCGTGAGGTCCTGGCGCTGCAAGCGCACGTCACGACCGACAATCAGCGCGCGAACTTCTCGTGGGCGCTCGCCGAAGGTGCGTATATCGCGACCGAGATCTTCGAACAACCGAGTGCCGCTTTGCCGTTCATCGCGGCCATCCGCGCACTGATCGACAAGCCGCGCAACGACGACGAGCGCGTCGAGCTCGCGTACGGCGTGGTGATGGAAGCGCGCTGCGCGTTCATGCTCGGCGACGACGTGCGTACGACCAAGCTCCTGACCGAGCTCGACAAGATCACCGACGGCGCCGGCAACATGACGCATGCGCTAGCAGCCGAGACGTTGTTGCGCGGTGATCTCGCGGCCAAGCGCGGCGACCGTCACGGTGCGATCGAGCTCTGGAAGGAGCTCGCGAAACGTCACGGAACTTCCAAGGACGATTCGTTGCGGGAGTGCTCGAAGAAAGCGTCGGACCGTCTCGCCGAGCTCGACTAGACGCGACGCACACGAGCCTCGACACCACGGGCGCTCGCGAAGATCGCCATGTCGGCATCACCGGCGGGCAGACCCACGGATCGCCCTCACGGACACGGATCCATCAGGCCGCCCGGAGCGGGCACCGTCGGCACGCCATCGCGGAGGTAGCTCTCGAGGAAGCAGCCGTACTGGTGCTTGACCGCGTCGAGCTGGCGATAGATGTAGTGCGGATCGACGATCCCGTCGCCCATGAACTGGACCACCACGCGGGTCAACGAGCCGCGATTCTTGGTGACCGGGTACGACGCGAGCCCGCCGAGCCCGCCGAGGGTGAGCGCGTCCTGCATCGACGGCCACACCGCGTCGCCGGCCTGCTGGTTGCCGTACGACAGGGCGGCCGCGTCGTACACGTCGATCGGGAAGTAGGTGTCGTCCTTGCCGACCGGTTCGTAGACGTTTCGCGGCGTCAGGCCGGCGAGCGGGCGATCCGCGATCCGTGACATCGCCGCGATCGGCTCGGCGATCTCCCAGCCGAGCGCCATGACGTCGAGCGACGGGTGCGCGAAATCGAGCACGCTGTCGTCGACGCCGAGCGCGGTCCCCAGCAAGCTGCGCGCGCCGGGGATCGTGCTGGTCTCGAGGATCATCAGGTTCCAGAACCCGCCCGCGCCGGTCGGCACCAACGCGCCGTAGCGCGGCTCGACCGCCGCTACCAGGTTCGTGTACATGCCCCCCATCGACTGGCCACCCGCGACTAGCTTGGCGGGATCGAAGAACTGCATGCCGCCGGCGGGCGCCGGGATCGAGCAACCCGCGAGGACGCTCTGCGGAATCTGGAGCGCGAGCAGCGCGTCGAGCAACAGGCGCTGCTCGAACACGCCCTGCTGGAACGTGTACGGAAAGGCGCTGAGGTTGTTGATGTTGAGGTACGCGTAGTCGCTGGCGCCGGGCAAGCGCTCCGGGTTGAGCGGCAGCGCGCCGGAGGCCGCCGCGATGCCGTGGAGCGCGACGACGTACCCGGGGCCCTTGCCGGGCTCGGGGTCGTCGCTCGAGTCGGGCGAGCGGCCGAGGTCGACGAGCCCGGTCGAGACCCCGCCGGAGCCGTGGAAGAACTGGTACAGCGGCCACCCGGTCGCCGGCATCGCCTGCTTGGGCAGCGTGATCTGGACCGGGATGGTCATCGTGCCCTGTGCCATCGGCACGTCGTTCGCGTCGACCACGAACCGACCCTCGGTCGAGAACGGCGGCGTGCCGACCTGGAACTGCGGCAGGTCGATCGTGGCCGAGAGGTGACAGAAGCCGTCGAGCGTGTCGCCGCCGACGAGCGCGAGGTTCGCCAGCATCGGGTGGTACGCCGCGCGGATCGCCTCCGAGCGTGCACGCACCCGCGCGACCTCGTCGCCCGTGGTGAACACCGTCGCGACCAGCACGTCGTCGCGCGAGACCCCGGCGGCGTCGAGCGCAGGGCCGAGCGGCGCGTAGAGCGCGGCGGCCGCGGCGCCGCGCGAGCCCGCCGGCGTGCGGCCGTGGACGAGATCGTCGAGCCCGCTCGGCGCGGAGAACCCCGGCGCGAACGATTTCTCGATCACGTACGCATAGGTCGTGCTCGCGCGCAACACGATGCCAGGGCGCGGCGCGAACGCGACCAGGCCAGCCGGGACGTAGCCGTCGGTCGCGAGCGTCTGCGCGACGATCGGATAGCGCGTGCCGAGCTCCGGCGAGCTCGGATCGATGTCGATCAGGATCGCGGACTGATCGGTGATGACGTCGCCGATCGCGCGGTCCGGCACCGGAGCGGTGAACCGCACGTACGCGGTCGCCATCGTCGGCCAGCCCCGGCGAGCGGGCACGTCGAGCAACAAGCTGGCGAGGAGCGGCACGTTGCGCGGGTTGGGGAACCCCGTCATGTCGGGCGCGCCGTTCGCGTCGAGCCGGAGATCCGAGGGGAATGGGAAGTTCCAGAACACGCTGGCGTCCGCGATCGAACCGTCGAGCTCGAAGTAGGCGGTCGGTCCGGACGAATCGTCGCTCCCGCACGCGGCGAGCGCGGCGAGCGCGGCGAGCGCGGCGAGCGCGGGCATGGCGAGACGCTTCATCGCGGGGATGCTACCGAGGAACGGCAACGAGGTGGGGGCGTTCGTGAGGTCTATGCGCCGGCACGCGCGTCGAACGCGACGGTGAAACCATCTCCACGGTCGGAATCACAGCTGATCCGCGTCGCCGTTGTCCTGCAACGGGCCGAGCATCGGGGCGCCCGGGGGCGCCGCACGTACCGGTGCCGGAGTCGAGGGCTCTTGAACCCTAGTTCAACTAGGTCAGCGGCCGATTGCCGATCACCGCACGTGATACTGCGCGCAGCGCAACGTGGCGGTCGTCGCGCTCTCGGCGCGGAGCTCGCACGTATCGTTGCCGAGGAGCGCGGTAGGATCGGGTCGCAGCTGGAAGTGCTCCATCGGGTGAAGGCGACGAGCAGGCGGACTTCAGATGAACCAGGCGATGAACAACACGGACGTCACGATGCCGATGACTCCGATCACTGTCGAGAATCCACCGAGGCGCTTTTGCATCGCCATCGCGCGCTGTTCCGCAGGTCCATCACCGGGGATCCACTTCGCGATGAGAGGCATGCCGAACAGGAAGCCGAGCAGGACCTCCGACACCACGAACGCGATCGCGACGATGCCGTGGAGCGGTGCGACCTTCAAGACCTCGAGGAACAGCTTTAGATTTGAGACGAGATCCAGGACACCCAACACGAGTAGACCGACGCCAAGAAACCCCTGGAACGGAATTACCTTGTCGAAGATCTCCTTCGCGTTTGGCTTCTTCGCGAGGATCAGACCCGAGATGGCAAGAATTCCAGCGGCAAGGACCGCAAGCACGTGAACCCAAACATGGTGGCACCCCTGAGGCCACTGTAACGCGCTCGTCGGCCGGAGTATGCCCGCGGGCAGGTGCTTCGCTCGGCGTCCATTGTGAGTGTAAAACTCCAGCGAGCGACTACTTCAGCTTCGCGAGTGCGGACACTCGCCGGCATCACCTACGTCAGTAGCGGCGATGCGAGCGCGCTGACGATGCGTAGCGGCGCGAGCTTCGATAACGCGTCGAACGCGTAGCGATGAAGCGCGAGGTTGTACGCACCTCGTCGGCAATGTGCGCGCCGAGCGGTTCTATCGGATCGACGGCTGGCTCCCCGACGGCGGGCAGCGCACGGACGAGCTGATGAAGATCGCGGTCGACGAAGTCCGGCTTCGCCGCGCGCTGCCCTGAATCGAGTCACCCACTCCGCGCATCTATGCACCAACCGGCAGCGGCCTGGTCGTCCGAGCAGACTCGGCGGTAGCGTCATCCGAGCCCCTAACGCCCTCGTTTGGTCGCTAGCCAGATGTAGTACCGGGGCCCGCCAGGGCAGCTCGGCGTCGTGCGAACGAGCTCGACCTTCCCGACAACCTCGAGCGATTTCGTGAAGCGTCGCGACGGGAACGAGGACCACACCGCGAGCACACCGCCTGGTCGGAGCGCTCTACGGATGCGAGTGAGCCCCGCGTTCGTGTAGAGATTCCTGTTCCCAGGATGCGAGATCGCGCGTGGACCGTTGTCGACGTCGAGTGAGATCGCGTCGTATACGCGCTTTGCGCCCGCGATCACCACCGCCACATCCTTGATCTGGAGCTTCACGCGGCCGTCATCCAGCGGGCGTCCCGCGTACTCGCCATGCTCGGCCCTGTTCCAGCGGACGACCTCTGGCACGAGCTCCGCGACATCAAGCCGGGCCGCGCGCGGCAGTCCATCGAGCGTGGCGCGCAGGGTGAAGCCGAGGCCCAGGCCGCCGATCAGGATCCGTGGCTTGGCCACGTGAGCGACGGAGGCTGCGACGATCCGCCCGAGCTCGTCTTCGGAGTCGTGCACGTCGCTCGACATCAACGTGCGATCGCCAAGCCGAATCGCGACATCGTTGCCACGCCGCACCAAGACCTGGGGTGCGAAAGCACGGGTCGGAACGCGCGTCTTGGCCATCGTCGAGCAGTTCTACTACTTCCGCGATCAACGTGTCGATTCGGTCGGGACACGCTCCGGCGGTGGCGAACGTTTGGCGACGGCCACGGTTCACCGCGCTGGATCCGCGCGCTCGGCCGAGGCATCCGCGCGCTCGGACGCGAACCGGAAGTTCGTGCTGCGCACCGGTTCAACGAGATCCTCGGCGCAGGTCGAGCTGTGCACGTTCTGCTAGGGTGCCGCCGTGCACACGATCGTCACTCACCCGGGCGGCTCGCATAAGGATGACCTGCTCGCCGTTTGCGTTCTCGCGTCGCTCCACAACTGTCCGATCGTGCGGCGCGATCCGACGCCGGCCGAGCTCGAGGATCCCGAGGTCGCCGTCGTCGATATCGGTGGCAGCCACGACCCTGCGAAGTCGAACTTCGATCACCATCACTTCGCGCGCGAGCATGCGCCCACGTGCGCGCTCAGCCTCGTGCTCGCGGCTCTCGGGATCTACGAAGATGCGCTGCAGTTCTGCGACTGGCTCGAGACCGCGGAGTGGTTCGATTCGCGCGGACCGAACAAGACGAGCGAGTGGCTCGGCGTTCCACGTCGTGCGATCTCGCGGCTCAACTCGCCGATCGACACGACGCTGCTACGCCGGTTCGCGCAGACCTCGCGGCTCGAGCCGAGCGAGCCGCTGTACGTGGTCATGAAGTACATCGGCGACGATCTGCTCGAGTACCTGCGCGTCGCACGCGAGCGGCTCGACTTTGTCGGTGCGCACGTGCAGCGCTGGTCGATTCCGCATGACGGCTCGGTGATCGAAGCGCTGTTCCTGCCGCGCGTCGAGGCGGACGAGCCGAGCGCGATGCTCGGCAGCTACATCCGTGCGCACAAGCTCGATAGCGTGATCGCGGCGATCGTCTATCCGGATCGCCGCGGCGGTGGCTTCGGCATCGGGCGCTACGAGGATCATCCGCGCCTCGACTTCTCGCGCGTCGAGACCCAAGCCGACGTGCACTTCGCGCACAAGAGCGGCTTCATGTGCAAGACGACCGCGACGACGCCCGCACGGCTGCAGCAGCTGATCGCGCTCGCGTGGAAGTCTGGTGCGTAGAGGTTCCAGCGAGCTCGGCGCTCGTCGCACTCGCGACGGAGCACGCGCAGCTCGCAACCGTAGCGGCGGGACCGCCAGGGCAGCTCGGCGTCGTGCGAACGAGCTCGACCTTTCCGGCAACCTCGAGCGATTCGTGAAGCGTCGCGACGGGAACGAGGACCACACCGCAAGCACACCGCCGGGTCGGAGCGCTCTACGGATGCGAGTGAGCCCCGCGTTCGTATAGAGATTCTTGTTGCCAGGGTGCGAGATCGCGCGTGGACCATTGTCGACGTCGAGCGAGATCGTCGAGCAAATTTACTACTTCCGCGATCAACGCTGCGCGGCTCCCGACCGAGTACCTCACCGAGCCAAGAACTCGTGCTGCCCGGCGGCCAGCTGCAGCAGCGTCGGTGAGCCTCTGGTGCTCCTCGCAGCCTGGGGCACACGGGATGCATCGAGTGCCGGCATGCTGACAAAAGCGCGCATCGCAGGCCATCCGATCCACCCGATGTTGATCGCGTTCCCCGTCGCGTTCTACACCGCGACCGCGGTCACGTTGATCGTGTTCGGAGCGACAGCTGACACGTTCTGGTTTCGTGCCGCATTCTGGGCGAACCTCGCAGGCATCGTGATGGCAGCGATCGCCGCGATTCCCGGCGCGATCGATCTCTTCACGCTGCCGCACCACACGAGCGCCCGCCGGACCGGTTACAGCCACGCCGTGCTCAACGTGTCCGCCTTGGTGCTGTTCGTGATCAGCTTTGTCCTGATCGCCAGGAGTTGGTATGGCGGCTCGCTCGACTACACCGCGCCGCTCGTGCTGTCGCTGTGCGGTATAGCAATCACCGTGGGTGCCGGCGCACTCGGTTGGACGCTCGTCCAGACCCACCACGTCGGAGTGATTCCAACCGCACAGGTGCACACGGACGAACCGGTCGAAAAGGTCGCCGACCTCGACGCGATTTTTCCGCAGGTCGCGCGCCCCAGTGATGCGGCTCACCTGCGCCACTGATGTCCGACGCGGTGAGATCGGCGGGGTCGCAATGACCGCCGTCGCCCCGCCCCAAAGCGGCCGCGGTCGGCCACCGCCACCGCACACTCGAGCTGCGGATCGACGGACGGTCCATGGCAAACGTGATGGGGACCAGAACGAAACAAGCGGCCTTGCGGCCGCGTGCGCGAGGGGGAACTCGAACCCCCGAGACGACACCGATCGACCAAGAGTCGCGTGGCCTTGCAACGGCAGCCGTGCTGCAGCGATAGCTCGCGCCTTCGGGGATCTTGCGGTGCGGCGGCAAGGGTGTGTTTCCAGGTCGGCATCTCGGTTCTCCGAAAGTCACAGCGTGGCCTCTCAGCTGGGGGCGCAAAAGCGTGCGGCACCGTCCGCGCCCCGAGTGCTATCCTCCACGTATGAACCGGTCAGCCGCTGAAGTCCTTGAGGCCGCGCTGGCGCTGCCGGAAGAGCAGCGCGCCACGGTAGCGGAGAAGTTGCTGGCCAGCCTGGACGGTGACGTCGACGCCAACGCTGAGACGGAATGGGCCGCGGAGATCGAGCGACGGCTCGCGCGGATCGAGGCGGGGCAGGCGAAGAGCGTCTCGATGAATGATTCCCTCGCACGCCTGCAGCAGATCGCTCGCGGCGGATGACTCGCACCCTCATCGTCGACGACGAGGCTCAAGACGAGGCGGAAGGGCAAGTCGCTTATTATTTCGAGCGCGCTGGCAGCGCAGTAGCTCTGGCGTTTGTCGCGGAACTAGAAGCGATCTACCGCGGCCTCGTGGAAGCACGGCTCGTGGGCGTGAACCATCCGCGCGCGAGGTTTCGCTTGCCCATCACGCGTGTCTTCATGGATCGGTTTCCATTCGCCGTCGTGTTCTTCGTTGAGGGTGATGTGGTTCGTGTCATCGCGGTGGAGGCGCTGCGGCGCCGCCCCGGTTACTGGCGCGCGCGTCTGCGGCAGCGGTGACCATCCGCGGCCCGCATCTCACGCCGGGCTCCACGGATCGGGATGTTCAAGGGCGAGCGGCCGGAGATCGTCGCGTGGGACTTCGAGCAGTACGCTCGTCTCCTCGCGGCCGCGAAGGCCGAGGGCGAAGACTGGTACGGATGCTCGGGGCAAAATCGTGGCAGAACCCTCGAGCACCGAAAACGAAAACGCAGCCGTTTCGGCTGCGTAAGTCGTGCGCGAGAGGGGACTCGAACCCCTACACGGTTAAGTACTAGCACCTCAAGCTAGCGCGTCTACCAATTCCGCCACCCGCGCGAACAACGATGTCAAAGAAGGACAGAGAGGTACTGGACCGCCGTGCACCTGTCAAGACCGCGCCGCAACCGTCCATAATCCGTGCATAGTGTAGGCGTCGTGTCGTACGCGCCGAGCCCGCCCCCGCCGCTGTCGAGGGCGACGTTGGTGGTGGGCCTGTACAGCGCGATGGGCATCGTCGCGTTCGTGATCGCGGCCGGCCGCGGCGATCCGGATCTGTATCGTCTGGGCGGGAGCCCGGCGGCCTGGCAGCTCACGGTCGCACCGGCGCTCGGCGCGGCGCTCGGCCTCGCGGTGGTCGGGTTGACCCGGCTCGGCACCCGGCACCTCCAGTGGGCGCGCGATCTTCACGCGAGCTTTCGCGATCTGCTCGGGCCGTTGACCGGCAAGGAGATCCTGATCCTCGCGCTCGCGAGCGCGATCGGCGAGGAGTTGCTGTTCCGCGGCGCGCTGCTGCCGTGGTTCGGTGTGTGGATCCAGGCGGCGGTGTTCGCGGTGCTCCACGTCGGCCCGGGCAAGCGGTTCTTGCCGTGGACGCTGTCGGCGTTCGTGCTCGGGGTCGCGTTCGGCGGGCTGGCGCGCTGGACCGGCAACCTCGGCGGCCCGATCGCGGCGCACTTCTTGATCAACTATCTCAACCTGCGCTACATCGTCGGGCGCGAAGCTCCTGCGTACCCGGCCCATTCGGCCCATTCGTGATCGAGCATCCGATACCAGGCGGTATCGCGGTTGCGGTCCTTGATGATCAAGTGGGCGTCCTGGACGCCCTCGAACCGAAACCCGTAGCGGAGCGCCGCGCGCCGCGAGGCTGCGTTGCGGGCGTCGCACTTCCACTCGGCACGGCGATAGCCGAGCGCGAACACGTGGTCGAGCAGCAGCCGCGTCGCCTCGCGTGACGCCCCGGTACCCTGCGCGATCGGGCCGTACCAGATGCTGCCGAGCTCGATCTTGAGGTGGTGTGGTTGGTTCGCGATCAGGTTCGCCACGCCGAGGGGGGTGCCGGTCGGCGCGTCGCGCACGACGAACGGGCGGCCATCGGCGGCGAGCGTCTGGTGCTCGAGCCAGGCGCGCAGCGCAAGCTCCGTCGCGAACGGCCCCCCGGACATGTAGCGCCACACCCGCGCCTCCGGGTCGTAGCCGGTGACCGTGCGCGCGCCGAGCGTGAATGGCTCGCCATTCGAGATCGCGTGGAGCGCGTCGAGATCGGCCTCGAGATCGAGCGGCTCGACGATCACGAGGGCTCCGCGCAACACGACGGGGGCGGGCTTGACGGGCAGGGCGTCGCGCCGGGCGAGCAGCTCGGTGGGCAGGCACGGTGTGGGGGGCGGCAGGTCGGCGGCCATGCCGATTTGTTGCACGCCGGCGAGCCCGCTGCCTAGCCTCGGGGATGCTCCGCAAGCTCGCCCTCCTCGCGTGCATGGTCACGGCCGTTTCGGCACGCGCGGACGACACGTCGGCGTCCGACAAGCTGCGCATCCTGTACTCGACCCGGTTCACGTTCACCGACAGCGGCTTGCCGCTCGTCACGGTCGAGATCATGGGCCATCGCAAGCAGGTCGAGCTCCACGCCAAGGGCGGCGTCGCGGTCCGGCCCGATGGCAACGGCGGCAGCACGATCGACAGCGACGCCGGCGACGCGTGGACCGTGACGGTCGAGCACGCCAGGCCGGCGCTGATCCAGGACTGGACCGTCGTCGAGACGTTCGGGCCCGACGACGCGACCGGGATCGCCGCTTCGCTCGCGCGCTGGAAGGCTCGCGGCTTCGACCCGCGCTCGTTCGAGATCGGCACGCTGTTCGGCACCGGTGGCGAGGTGATCGATACCCGGGAGGTCCGCATCGCGATCGATCCGGTGGCGGAGGGCAAGGGCGGCGCGCGCGCGGCAGAGCTCGCGACCAAGTTCGGGATCAAGACCCAGGTCCACCAGGAGCTGGTTCGCCGGCCGGCCGGCACGATCGTCGCGAGGAACGGCGCGACCACGATCCGCAACCCGTCGGTGTTGTGGTTCCAGCCCGAGCGCGCGAGCGAGACGCTGACGGTCGCGGACGTGCCGACCGGCACCGGGGGGAGCCAGCTCCAGACCGGCAGCGAGGATCGCCGCTACTGGGGTTCGGTCTACGTCACGCTCGATCACGATGGCTCGCTCGTGGTCGCGAACGCGGTCGCCGAGGACAAGCTGCTCGCCGGCATCGTGCCGGCCGAGATGTACCCCGACGCGCCGGCCGCGGCGCTCGAGGCGCAGGCGATCGCGGCGCGCACCGAGCTGTTGCAGAAGATCGGCCACCGCTCGCTCACCGATCCGTTCCTGTTGTGCTCGACCCAGCAGTGCCAGGTCTACGCGGGCGCCGGCAAGGAAGATCCGCGCACGACCCGCGCGATCGAGAACACCCACGGCATCGTGCTGTTGCGCGACGGCGGCGGCCTGGTCGATATCCGCTACTCGGCATCGTGCGGCGGCCACACCGAGGACAACGACGCGATCTGGGGCGGCGAGCCCGACCCGTCGCTGCGCGGCCAACGCGACGATCCCAAGGCGCAGATGACCCGGATCACCGACGCCAACCTCGACGACTTCCTCGAGCAACGCGGCGCCTGGCACGACGCCGATGCGTGGTGCGCGAGGGCCAAGGGCGCCAAGGCGAAGTTCCGGTGGACCGAGACGATCGACGCCGCGGAGCTCACCGCGCGAGTGTCGGTCGAGTACCCCGAGGTCGGCCACATCAAGACGCTCGCACCGAGGCTGCGCGGCAGCTCGGGCCGGATCCGCACGCTCGCGATCATCGGCGACAAGGCGACGGTCGAGGTCACCGGAGATCTCCACATCCGCCGGTTGCTCGGCGGGCTCAAGAGCACGTTGTTCGAGGTCAAGCGCGAAGGCGCGATGTTCGTGTTCCGCGGCGCCGGGTTCGGCCACGGTGTCGGGATGTGTCAGCTCGGCGCGATCGGCATGGCCGAGGCGGGCAAGGCGCGCGAGCAGATCCTCGGGCACTACTACCGCGGCACCCATCTTCACAAGCTGTACTGATCGCTCCATCCAGGCCATCCGGGCCGAAGCGCGGTACGGTCCTCGGATTCGGATCAGCCGCGCACTCCGTCATCGCAACTATCGGCTGTTCTTCTTCGGCCAGGGCATCTCGCTGGTCGGGACCTGGCTGACCCGGTTCGCGACCGTATGGATGGCCTACAAGCTCGCGGAGCGCGATGGGCTCGCCGCGGGGAGTGTGCTCGGGCTGGTCGCGTTCTTCGGTCAGGCGCCGAGCGCGCTGCTGGCGCCGATCGCGGGTGCGCTCGTCGATCGCTGGGACCGCCACCGCACGATCGTGATCACCCAGATCTGCGCGATGCTGCAGTCCGCGGCGCTCGCGTACTTCACGTTCAGCGGGCGGATGACGGTGTGGCACTTGCTCGCGCTCGGCGCCGTGCAAGCGCTGATCAACGCGTTCGACATGCCGGCGCGCCAGTCGTTCCTCGGCCAGATGGTGACCGACAAGGCCGACCTGCCGAACGCGATCGCGCTCAACTCCTCGATGGTCAACGGCGCGCGCCTGCTCGGCCCGGTCGTCGCGGCCACGCTCGTCGAGCTGTTCGGCGAGGGCTGGTGCTTCACGATCGATGCGGCGAGCTACGTCGCCGTGATCATCTCGCTCCTGGTGATGACCGTGCCGAAGCGCGAGATCAAGCCGCGCACCCATCACGTGTGGCACGACATCGTCGAGGGCCTGCGCTACGTCAAGCACTCCCCCGTGGTCCGCGCGCCGCTCGCGTTGCTCGCGGTGACCAGCGTGCTCGGCGGTGCCTACGCGACGCTGTTGCCGATGGTCGCCGGCAAGACCCTCGCGGGCGGACCGCACACGCTCGGCATCCTGATGGCGGCCGCGGGCTGCGGTGCGCTGGTCGGCGCGCTGTATCTCGCGAATCGCGCGACCACGGTCGGGCTCGCCCAGGTGATCGGGTACGCGACGGTGGTGCTCGGGCTCGGCCTGAGCGTGTTGCGCTGGGCGCCCTCGGTGTACGTCGCGTTCCCGCTGCTGTTCGCGTGCGGGCTCGGCTGGATGGTCCAGATGGCGTCGACCAACACGATCATCCAGTCGACCGTGGACCAGACCATGCTCGGCCGCGTGATGAGCCTGTACGCGCTCGCGTTCTTCAGCGGCATGCCGGTCGGCGCGTTGCTCCAGGGTTGGCTCGCGGATCACATCGGGCCGATGAACACGTTCCTGTGCTCGGGCCTCGCGGTGCTCGTCGCGGCCGCCGTGTATCGCGTCGGCCTGCCGGTCCGTAACCCAGCCGTTACGTCGCCGCCCGCCGGGGCGTAGTATCCAGCCCGCATGCACCTCTTGCCGACGACGATGGTGGGTTCGTATCCGCGCCCGCAGTGGTTCACGCAGCAGCTCGCGGGCCGCGACGTGCTCGAGGCGTTCAAGATCGCTTCGCACGCCGAGGCGTTCCACGACGCGACGCGCACCGTGATCAAGGATCAGGAAGAGGCCGGGCTCGACATCCTGACCGATGGTCAGATGTGGTTCGACGACTACAACATGGGGATCGGCTCGTTCCTCTGGTACTGGCTCGAGCGCACCCGAGGGTTCTCGGCCGAGAAGCTGCCGCACCCCGCCAAGGGCAAGGCCAAGGGCCGCGACATCTGGGCGCTCGACGAGGCCGGCGGGGTCGCGGTCGAAGGCGCGATCGAGCGCGGCCCGGTGCGGATGGCGCTGATCTATCAGTGGGCCCAGCGTCACACCCACAAGCCGATCAAGGCGTGCGTCGGTGCCGGTCCCGTCCAGCTCTCGACGCTCGCGTACTTCCGCGGCGGTCCGGTCAACAACCGCTACGACCTGTCGCGCGCGCTCGCCGACGTGTTCCGCGCCGAGATCGCGGAGCTCGTCGCCGCCGGCTGCAAGCACGTCCAGCTCGAGGACCTCGGCGCGTGGATGCCGACGTTGTCGGGCGAGAAGGACTACGCCTGGGTCGCCGAGACCGTCGAGCGCACGATGGCGGATATCCCGGCCGGCGTCGAACGCTCGTGGCACTTCTGCCTCGGCAACGTGTGGGGCAACAAGATGACCGGCATGACCGCCGGAGGTTATCGCGAGGTCGTGCCGCACTATCACGACGTCCAGGTCGACGCGTTCGTGCTCGACTTCGCCGCGCGCGAGATGGAGGACGTCGATCTCCTGCGCGCGCTGCCTGCCGACAAGAAGATCCACGCCGGCGTGATCGATGTCCGCACGCTCGAGATCGAGCACCCCGAGCAGGTCGCCGAGCGCGTCCGCAAGGTGCTCGCGCACGTCGAAGCCGAGCGCGTGACGCTGACGACCGACTGCGGGCTCAAGCAGCTACCGCGGGTCGTCGCCGTGCAGAAGCTGCGCGCGCTCGCCGAGGGCGCCGCGATCGTGCGCGCCGAGCTGCGCTGAGCGGACCCCAGCGCGCTTGGGGCCAGCTACCGCACGAGCGCTAGCTTCGCGATCCATTGCATCGCGTGCAGGTTCGCGTCCCCGGCGTCCATCTCGTCGCGCAGCGCGGCGGCGATCGCGTGGGCGGCGTGGGTCACCGCCGTGTAGGCGCAATAGTGTGCGTCGAGCTCGTCGCGCGGCAGCTCCGCGAGCGAGCGGGTGCGGGGCGGGGCGGCGAACAGGTCGGCGCGGGTCGCGACGCGCATCCGATCTGCGAGCCGCGCGGCTTCGTCGCAGGCCTCGCGCGCGAGCTCGTTCTTCGTCCCGTAGCGGCACTCGGTGCGTGCGAGCGCGACCGCCGCCTCGACGACCTCGCGCAGCTCGGTACGGGTCGACGACCACGCGAACCGCCACCACCACAGCAACCACTCGGTGGACACGCCGGCCGAGCCCCGATCGTCGGGTAGCTCCTTCGCGAGATCGCGGTCGCGCGCCGGTTCGGTGGTCGCGCGCATCCACGACACGACCGCGTGCTCGAGGCCCATCAGGTGCTCGACCGCGTGGAGCTCGGCGAGCTCGGCGAGCGTCTCGGTCGCATAGTCAATGGCGAGGATCGCGGCGAACCGCCGCGCGTGG
>JBDTEH010000228.1:0-7387 GCA_039922635.1 Kofleriaceae bacterium
CGGACACGCTCGGGCCGGCCGAGCCGCGCGAGCTGGATGTTGGCGTGGCGGGCAGCGAGGCCGATCTGGTGACGGCGCAACTCCTCCTCATCGAACTGGTCGCCGATCGCCGCGAGGATCTCGGCGAGCCGCTCGATCGGTAACGGCTCGAGCCCCAGGCCGGTGACGGATTCGGCGAGCTCCTCGGCCGCGGTCTCGGTGTCGGCCGCGTGCCACCAGCCTCCGATGAACGGGTGTTCCATTGCCACCTCCCGACCATAACCGAGATGCCCGATTTCTATCGCCGGAAGCTGGTCCCGCCGGGGCACGCGGTGATCGTGCTCGAGGCGATGAAGATGGAGAACGAGATGTTCAGCGTGATGAGAATCCGATCCTCTTTGTACGCGCGATCGAGAAGCTCTGGATCGGTCGCTCCTTCAAGGCCACGATCACGCACGTGCCACCCATCGATGCCCGCGTCGGTCAATGCTCCGGCAGCGGCCGGGGTGATGTTCTCATCGAGGAGAAACCTCACGGACCACGCGGACGACCGACGCGAGGATAAGCGGCCACGAATCTCTTCGCGAATTCAACATCCTGGTTGCTCAGGTTCGGATAGTCGGAGCTGATCTCCTCGACGGACGCGCCACGGCGAGCCATCTCGCCGATGTGCCGCACCGCAAGCCGGCTCTTCGGAAATGCCAATTCGCCACCGAGAACGTCGTCGCGATGGACGAGCTTCTTCTTCCACTTCTCGAAGGCGCTCAAGCGTGCCTCGACTTCGTGCACGACCGAGAGGAGCCTGACAACAACGTACGCGCTCAGCTCGAGATCGTGCAGCTTCCGCGACCGCATCGACGCAAGGATCATGCGGCAGAGCCTCTTGCGATCGTCGACCCCGATCTCGAGGCCCAGCGCGGCGACCGTGTAGAGGTATACGACCTCCGCCAGGTGAAAGCGCGGCGGGCTCTCCATCCCTTCGAACACGCCGACCTCGACATCCTTGCGGACACGACGCTCGTCGAGGTCGAAGAGAGCAACGACTTCGGAGGTGCTCAGCTCGATCATAACTATTCCCTGTACAGGTAACACTATGTCACGACTGTAGTTAATGTGTAGAGCCGTCGTCGATCAGCGTCGATCCGTGCCGAAACAGACCCGATTCACGCCGCCGCGCGCCTCCGACCGTGGGTTCGGAGATCGCGCTCGCTCCAGGGCACCGCGCCGAGCTCGATGGCCGCCATGTTCATCACCCTCGCGAGCTCGCGTCGGCCGCGGCTTCGATCGCGTGGGCCACGTCGCCGGTGTGTATCGCAATCGCATCGACGTCGAGCCGCTCGGCGACTGAGGTCCGGCTACGCGAGCTACTTCGCGCGCGTGCCGGTGACGTTCCACGCCGCCATGCAGTGCGGCTTGTTGGTGTCCTGGCGGATGTACTGCGCGGTGAGCACGAGCTCGACCGCGTCGCCCGTCACGTGGCCGGCGACCGCGTAGCGCGCGGAGAGTCCACCGATCGAGGTGCCGATCAACTTCGCCGTCTTCGCGTTGATCTGGCCGTCCTTCGTCGCGGCCCCGACCATCTTGTAGATCGTCGCGAACTTCACGGTCAGCTTGCCCTTGGCCACGGACAGCTGGACCTTGCTCTTGCCGAACGACTCTGGCTTCGGGTCGCACGTGCTGGCCGTCTCGTCGAGCTTGACGTCGTACGTCCCCGCGACGCCCTCGCCCGCGCGGGCCGGTGTGCTGGCGAGCGTGGCGATGACGAGGGTCAGGAGGGCGAGTGCGCGCATTTGATCGTCTTACAGCAAGATCGCGATTCAGATCCCACGTCGCGACGTGGATCGCGAGCATCGCCGGCTCGACCTAGCGCGTCGCGGTAGCCGACGTGCTGCGCTTGCGAACCTGGACTTCTGATCGAACCAACAACTCGGCGAGCAGCTCGCTCGAAGCAGATAGAGAAACTGCTAATCTTCGACGGTGGAGAGCGATCACATTCAGGTTCTCGAGGGGCTGGAGTCGATCCGGAGACGTCCCGGATGTACGTGGGCAGCACGGACGATGGCAGTGGGCTGCACCATCTACTTTGGGAGGTCGTCGGGAACGTCGTTGACCTGCATCTCGCACGGTTGGCGACCGAGCTACGTGTCGACGTCACCGACGACGGGTGGGTCGTGGTCACGGACGATGGGCCTGGCATCTCGACAGACGTTGATCCGGGCCGCAAGGCGAGCACGCTCGAGGTCGTGTTCACGACGTTGATGGCGAGTGGGCCGACGACACCGCGGCACACCCCGCACGTGCACCTGACGCCAAGTCTGATCGGCGTAGGCCTCTGCGTCGTCAATGCGCTCTCGACGCGCACGGAGGTCGAGACCACGCGCGATGGGCAACGTTGGGCGATGGCGTTCGAGCAAGGCAGGGTCACCACGCCGCTTCGGAGCCTCGGCCCCACCTCGGTCGAAGGGACGCTGATTCGGTTTCGCCCCGACCCGCAGATCTTCACGTCGATCGAGCTCGACCTCGATCAGGTCCGAGATCATCTGCAGCAGGTCGCATGGCTGAGCCCTCTGCTCCGAGTGTTCTTTCAAGATCGCCGTGTGTCTGGACGCGGTGGCCTTCGTGGCTGGGCCGAACAGCTCGCTGCCGGCACGCCAGATGCGTCCTTCTCGACCGAGCAGAAGGTCGACGGCGTCTACGTCGACCTCGCGCTGGCGTGGAGCGGCGACCGCGCTCCGATCATCCACTCGTTCGTGAACATGCAATCGTCGCGAGGCCACGGCACGCACGTGCAAGGTGTGTATCGGGCGTTCGCCGCGTATGCCAAGGACCTGGGTGTCACCAGCGAGGAATTCACAGAACGCATCGAGCCCGGACTGATCGCGATCATTCACGTCGGCCTCTACGATGCGCGCTGGGGAAATCCGCGCCAGGACCAGCTCATCAGCCCGGTCGCCGGCACAGTCGTCGAGAAGGTGCTGCGCGATCAGTTCGTCGAACGTGAGCGACTGCGTGCGTTCTTCGAGAGCCGGCTCCATCACGTCGCGCGGGGGTGACGAACCCCGACTGATCTCCTTCCACGCCGCGTCCTCGAGCCCGCCACATGTGGTCTGGATGGCGCGTCCGTGCGTGCGCACCCTACTGGTACTCGCGGCGCTGGCTCGCGACACCATTCTCGCTGAGGACGACATGCGATACGCGGTGTACGCTTGAGGCGATTGTCCCTCGCGACCGCTGCTGATGGCCGCTCGATGCACCTGCGCGTGATGAGCCTCGCGTTCGGTGGCCCCAACGCCGACCTCGAGCCGCTGTTTCGTCAGGACTACTTCCGCGGCTCGCTGGTCCACGTGCGGGTCGCGTTGATCCTCGGCACCCTGATGTACGGCGCGTACGGCGTGCTCGACCACCTGATGTTTCCGCTCGATCAGCGCGCACTCTGGTCGATCCGCGCGGCGGTGTGTCCCGTGATCGCGCTCGGCGCGGTCGCGACGAGCCGCCCATGGTTCGAGCGCTGGATGCAGCCGATGCTCGCGCTGGTGATGTCGATCTGCGGCGGCAGCGTGATCTGGATGAGCGTGATCGCGCCGGCCCCGGCGAGCTACCAGTACTGGACCGGGCTCGTCGTGGTGCTCTTGTTCTCCTACGCGTTCGTCCGGATCCGGTTTCTGTGGGCGATGCTGGCGGGGATCGCGATCGGCACCTCGTACTTCATCGCGACGATCGCGCTGACCGACATCCCGCACGCCACGCTGATGAGTAACGGCTTCTTCCTGGTGACCTTCAACCTGGTCGGGATGGCGAGCTGCTACAGCATCGAGCGTGCGAGCCGGCGGAGCTTCTTCTTGCGTCACCTGCTGGCCCAGGAGCAAGCCAACGTGCGCGAGGCCAACCAGCTGCTCGAGTCGCGCGTGGCGGCCCGGACCAGCGAGCTGACCTCGGCCAACGCGCAGCTCCAGCGCGAGATGGCCGAGCGTCACCGCGCCGAGCAAGACCGGCTGCAACTCGAGCAAAAGCTCAAGCAAGCCGAGAAGCTCGAGACCATCGGCAAGCTCGCGGCGGGCGTCGCGCACGATCTGAACAACCTGCTCGTCGGCCTGGTCACCGCGCCCGAGGTGCTGCTGATGGATCTGCCCGAGTCCGACCCGATGCACCGCGATCTCGTGGACATCCGAGATTCGGGTCAGCGCGCGGCCGCCATCGTCAGCGACCTGCTCGCGCTTTCGCGGCAGGGCACGCCAGAGCGCGCGGTGGTCAAGCTCAACGGGGTGATCGAAGCGTACGTCCGCTCGCCGGAGTGCCGCGTGCTCAAGGCCAATCACCCGAAAGTGGAGCTCGAGGTCGCGCTCGAGGGCTCGCTACTCAACGTGCTCGGATCGCGGGTCCAGCTCTCGAAGGTCGTGATGAACCTGTTGCACAACGCGTTCGAGGCGAACCTCGTTGGCGGCTCGGTCAAGCTCGCGACCTGCAACCGCTACCTCGATGGTCCGAAGGACGGGTTCGAGCCGATCCCCGAGGGCGAGTATGTCGTCCTGAAGGTCTCCGACACCGGGACCGGGATCGCCAAGGAGGACCTGTCGCGGATCTTCGAGCCCTTCTTCACCAAGAAGAAGCTCGGGCGCAGCGGCACCGGCCTGGGCATGACGCTGATCGGTTCGGCGGTGAAGGAGCACCGCGGCTTCCTCGATCTATCCACCGCCGAGGGCGAGGGCACGACCTTCGAGCTGTACTTCCCGGCCACCCGCGAGGAGGTGATGGCGGCAGAGCCCCCCGCCCGGCTCGAGGACTGTCGCGGCACCGAGCGCGTGCTGATCGTCGACGACGTGTTCGAGCAGCGCCGGGTCGCGACCAACATGCTGCGTAAGCTCGGCTACGACGTGCACGCGGTCGACAGCGGCGAGGCCGCGCTCTCGCATCTGCAGACCTCGTCCGCCGACATCCTCGTGCTCGACATGATCATGGAGCCCGGGATCGACGGATGCGAGACCTACCGTCGCATCCTCACGCAGTGCCCGGGCCAGCGCGCGATCATCGCGACCGGATTCTCGAGCTCCGAGCGGGTCGAAGAAGCGCTGCGGCTGGGGGCCGGCGAATACATCCAGAAGCCGTACACGCTCGAGCGACTCGCGCGGGCGCTGCGCCGGGAGCTGACCAAGCCGGCCGACGCCGTCCGAGCTTCCGCGGGGTGAGCCGCGGGCTCGCTACGTCATCGGCCCACCACAACTCCCACAGAACTTTCCGCCGCCGGGGCTCCCACAACGTGCGCAAACGATTGCCGCCGCCGGCTGCTCCGCGGCCGCCAGCTTCGCCATGGCCGCTTCGCGGTGTTCTCGCGCGCCTTCGGCCGCAGCGGCCTGGAGGGCCTTCATGTCGTCGTCGCCGAACGACACATGAACTTCGACTTCGATCGGGACGCCAAGCTCCGCGCTCGTCGCTGCCGCGATCGCGCTCGCTAAGGCTGGGTTCACATCGATCGAGAGGATCGAGGTTCCAGCGCGAACGCTGGTTTCGATCTGCGCTTTCGTATGCGTGACCAGGCTCTCGCGGAGCGCGGCGATGAGGTCGGCTGCGGGCTCGAACCCGAGGGTCGCTTTGCCGAAGCATCTCGGTTGGACGCGCACGTCGAGTCGTGGATCCAAGAACACGCCGAGCGGCCCACCGAATTGAACGGTCCCCATCGATCCGAGATGGGAACACGTGGCGCAACGAATGGCGCGCGTGATCACCGCTAACCCACTGGCACCCGCGCCAACTCCACGCGCGGTGAGCAACGATGTTAGGGTGAACTGAGGTGCGCATTCAGGACCCTCTGATGAGAGCCGCGGTGATCGCGTGGGGTGCGTCGGCCGGGTGCGTCGGGCTTGGCGTCGGCAGCCAGGCCCCGGGCGCCGGCGCGGGCGAACACTGGGGCACCACTTATCACCACACGTTGAACGGAGAGACCGCACCACCCGGCTACGATTTCGCGGTCCACGGGTACCACAGCAACGGCCCCGTCGGCATGGAGGTCGGCTATCGCGGCGGGTTCTCCTCCGCCAGCATCCCGAATGCACCGTCGAGCGTCGGTGTCTCCGCCGAGCTTCATCTCGACGTGATGGCGCATGGGTTCGGGCTCACCGCTTCGTATGGCAAGGAGAGCGCCACGTTCAATAGCGTCGACTACACGTACGGTGGGCTTGGGACCGGCGTGTTCACACAGATGACGCTCGCCGAGCCACTCTATCTCGACCTCGGAGTGAGCCGGATCTGGGGCGGAGTCGGTGTCGATGGCATGGACACCGTCGACGCGCCGGCCACGCGGATCTCGGCGCGCCTCAAGCTCGTGGTCGAATCGTTCGGTCTGTCGGCCGAAATTCGTGGGACTTCGGCTGACCACGCGATGGTCGGGACAACCGACGCGACCTGGTCGAGCATGTCGATGATGTTCGAGCTGTTCTACGTGGCTCTATGAGACCCTGGAGCTTGCTGATCATCGTCGCGATGGCAGGCGTCGCCACCGCTGATCCCGTGACGGAAGCTCCGGGACCGCCCGCCGCGCCCGTGGTCGAGAGCGCCGATCCACCGCCGAGCACGGCGACGATCACGCCGACGCCAACGCCAACGCCAACCCCGATCCAGACGCCAACCCCGGCCAGCGGTGCATCGACGAGCACCGCGACGTCGGACGAGCTCTCACCACGCACGCGCCAGCTGATCGCGGGGCTCCTCATCGGCGGCGGCTACGACGCGATCTCGCCCGCGACCATGGGCGCGACCGCGAGTCACGCCACGATGGTGCCCGTCACCGACAGCTTGCCGATCGGCAGCGGCGATCGCGTCGCGGCCGCGACGCTCGGGTTCGGTGATGCCAGGGCGTACGACCTCCAGCTCGATATCGGCCCGACCTTCGCGGTCGGGCCGATCCGGCTATCGACCCTCGTCGGTCTCGGCTACGACCAGGTCGACGGTACTGGCATGCAGTTCGCGCGCGCCGGCACCGACTACGTCCAGTTCCTCGTGCGAGCCTCGGTACCGCTCGGGATCGTCTCGATCGCGGGCTCGACCGCCATCCTCGATCACGAGTCGCGCGACACCGTCGATCTCGTGTGGCACGTACCGAGCCGGGTCGTGCACTCGCTCGCGGTCGGGTTGCGCTACACCGATTACGAGATCGCGACGCGCACCGGCGGCATGGTCACGCTCGGGTTCTGACGCACTGGCCCGGGCGGGCTCAGTCCCCGAGCGCCGCTTGCTCGGCGGCCACCGCGCGCGGGAACAAGGCCGTGTCCTCGAGCTCCACGTGGCGCCTCATGTCGGCGTCGAACGCCTGGAGCGTGCGACACAGCTCCTGCAGCTTCGGCCCGGCGCCGTCGGGCGGCTGAAAGCCGTTGCTGGCGGTGCGCATCTTCTGGAGCTCGAGCTCGGCCTCGCTGTG
>JBDTEH010000229.1:0-14433 GCA_039922635.1 Kofleriaceae bacterium
GACGTCGTCCGACGACAGCGGCCTGCCGGCGAGCGCGAGCGCGTAGAGCTGCTCGAGCGCCGACTTCGCGGTCTCGGTCGCGCGGTCGTCACCCTCGATCGTGATCTCGTTACCGCGCAGGTGGACCTCGGCGCCGGCGGTGCGCTCGATCAGCTTCAACCGACTGTTGTTGGAGCCGATCAGCGCCTGCAGCGCTTCGGGATCATCGAATGCGAGTTTCTCCCGTTTCATCGGTGCTGGGGCCTTGGCCACGCGAGGAGCGGCGGTATAGCACGGATGTGGAAACGCCCCCTCCCGTGCCCGGCACCTCCTTGGCGCGCCTCGTCGAGATCATGGACCGCCTGCTCGCGCCGGATGGCTGCCCGTGGGACCGCGAGCAGACCCTCGATTCGTTGCGGCCGTTCCTGGTCGAGGAGACCTACGAGGTGATCGACGCCCTCGCCCGCCACGACGTCGCCGGCCACTGCGAGGAGCTCGGCGACCTGTTGATGCAGGTGGTGTTTCATGCGGCGATCCGGCGCGCGGAGGGCGCGTTCGACATCGACGCGGTCGTCAAGGGCATCTCCGACAAGCTCGTCCACCGCCACCCGCACGTGTTCGGCACCCAGCAGGGCATCGAAACGTCCGACCAGGTGCTCGTCCAGTGGGACCAGATCAAGGCCGCCGAGAAGGCCGCGAAGGGCGAGACCCGCAAGCGTACGCTCGACGGGATCCCGGCCGGACCGGCGCTCCAGCGCGCTCAGAAGATGGGCTCGCGGTGCGGCAAGATCGGCTTCGACTGGCCGAGCTGGCAGGGCTCGTTCGACAAGGTGAACGAGGAAGTCGAAGAGGTCCGCGTCGCGATCGCGGGCCAGGCTGGAGCAGCCTCGCCAGAGGGCGACGCGAAGGCGCAGGCCGAGATCCACGCCGAGCTCGGCGATCTGCTGCTCGCGTGCGTGAACCTCGCTCGCAAGCTCCACGTCGACGCCGAGAACGCGCTCGTCGACGCGACGCTCCGGTTCCAGCAGCGCTTCGAGGTCGTCGAGGACCTGCTCGCGGAGCGTGGCAAAACGCCAACCCAATCCAACCTCGAAGAGATGGATGGGTTGTGGTCGGATGCGAAAAAGACGGTCGCCGCCCGGCGATTTCCAGAACCGAGACCGGGGCAAGAAAAGTGACGCTTTTTTGTGCAACCGCGATCGAGAGCGATCGTTCTCGACGAGATCCCGTTCGCGAGCCGCCATCCGTCCACCAGTTATCCACAGAACCGTCGGGTACTCCCGCGCAAGTCCACACGAATCCAGCTCACGGTCACCGGCATTGACACCCCTCCTCCGGACGGGGTAAATGCCTGCTCCCCTTAGGAGAACTCAGTGGCGAACATCGCATCAGCACAAAAGCAGCACCGCAAGATGCTCAAGCATCGCGCCCGCAACCGGGCCGCGATGGGCGCCATCCGCACCGCCATCAAGGTGGCGCGTGGCGCGGTCGATGGAAAGGCCGATAACTCGGCCGCCCTCGTGAAGAAGGCGATCGCGACGATCGATTCGGCCGTCACGAAGGGCATCCTCAAGAAGAACACCGCGTCGCGCTACGTCTCGCGGCTGTCGACCCGTACGCCCGCCGCCGCGTAGCTCGCTGCCATCTGGCGGCGCTGCTGTCAGTTGTCGTCGTCGTCGCGCTGATCGGTGATGCCGTACTTGCGCAACAGCTTGTGCAGGTACTTGCGATCCATGTCGGCGTCGCGCGCCGCCTTGGAGATGTTGCCCTCGGCGCGCTTGATCAGCCACGTCAGGTAGCGGCGCTCGAACAGCTCGTTCCACTTCTCCTTGGTGTCGCGGAACGACACGCCGGGCTCGAACTCGAGCGCGTCGCGGAGCTGGACGCCCTTGGCGCTCGTGCTCGTGGTCTCCCCGAGCGGCGCGACGAGCATGCCGGGATCCGCACCCAGCGCGAGCGCGCGCTCGATCACGTTGCGAAGCTCGCGCACGTTGCCCGGCCAGTCGTGCGCCATCAGCGCCGCGCGGGTCGAGTCGGTCAGGTTCGCGCCGCCGGGGGCGAGCTTCTTCAGCATCGAGTCGATCAACAACGGGATGTCCTCGCGGCGCTCGCGCAACGACGGCGCGGTGATCGGCACGACGTTCAAGCGAAAGTACAGATCCTCGCGGAACTTGCCCTTCTCGACCTCCGAGCGGAGGTCCTTGCGCGTCGCGGCGACGATCCGGATGTCGACCTTCAACGTCTTGGTCCCGCCGACGCGACGGAGCTCGCGCTGCTCGATCACGCGCAGCAGCTTCGGCTGCAGATCGAGCGACAGCTCGCCGAGCTCGTCGAGGAAGATCGTGCCGCCCGCGGCGAGCTCGAACGCGCCCTGGCGCGCCGCCGACGCGCCGGTGAACGAGCCCTTCTCGTGGCCGAACAGCTCGCTCTCGATCAACGTCCCGGCGACCGCGCCGCAATCGACGACGATGAACGGCTTGTCGGCCCGCGGCGAGAGCAGGTGGAGCGTGCGCGCGATCATGTCCTTGCCGGTGCCGGTCTCCCCTTCGATCAGCACCGTCGCGTCGGTCGGCGCGATCTTCTCGACCAGGCCGAAGATCTCGCGCATCGCCGGCGACCGCCCGACCATCTCGCCGAGCGCCTCCTTCTCGGACGGCAAGATCTCGATACGCTCCTCGAACGGCGTGAACTTGAGCTCGACCTCGCCCGCCTTGATCACCGAGCCGGCGCGCAGGTAGGCCTCCTTGACCTCGGCGCTATCGAGGAACGTGCCGTTCGTGCTCTTCATGTCGCGCACGAGGTAGCCCTTCGCGTCGCGCACGATCTCGAAGTGGACCCGCGACACGGTCTCGTCGGCGAGCACGAGATCGTTGTCCGGAGCCTTGCCGATGCGGATGATGTCGCCCGCGATCACGAACTCGGTGCCGCGCTGCGCACCTTTGATCACGACGAGCTTGCAGCGGCGCAGGTTGACGGTCGCAGGCGTCGCCTCGCGACGGATCCGCGTCCCCGTCAAGTGCTCCATCGAGGCAAATGTATCACGCGTCTCGCGAGCGTTCGGGAGGCCCGCTTGTTGTGTCCGCAAACCACCTGGGCGTACGCTTCCACGAGGCAATGCGACCAATGTGGGGTCTCGCAATCGCCATCCTCGCGCTCGCGCTTGGAGGTGGAAACGCACGCGCGCAGGGACCGGTCGCGACCGCAGGCGCGGCCGCCGGGGCGTTATCGACGTCTGCGCCCGGCACCGACGCACCTGCCAAGCCTTCGGACGCGCCGCTGCCGTCGTGCCTGGACCAGACGATCGCCGGCGAGCTCGGCGAGACGCTCAAGCCCCGGGGCGTCCAGAAGAAGATCTTCCGCAAGCGCCACAAGCTCAACCTCGTCGCGCACGGCGGCATGTATGCCGGCGACCTGACGTCGTCGTCGTGGATCGCGGGCGGCTCGCTCGGCTACTTCATCACCGAGGATTTCGGCTTCGAGGCCGAATTCGACCTGACGCCGCTCACGCTCGATCTCGACAAGCCGCTCACCCAGTTTTTCGGCGACGACCGGTTCAAGGCCGGCATGGCCTACGTCGCGCTCGGCAATGCGATGTGGGCGCCGATCCACGCCAAGCTCAAGCTCGGCGGCGGGATCGTCCACAGCGACATCATCCTGTTCGGCGGCGGTGGCCGGATGATCCACGACGCGGTCCAGGGCCTGTCGTTCGACGCGGGCGCCGCGATCGACTTCTTCGTCTCCGGGTTCGCGACGATCCGGCTCGACACCCGCGATCTGATGGCGATCGAAGAGATCGCCGGGGACACGCGGTTCACCCATAACATCATCGCGACGGCGGGCCTGTCGCTGTGGATCCCGTTCCTGTGATGCGCGCGCTGATCGCGTTGATCCTGTGTGTCCCGGCGCTCGCGGCCGCCGAGGACGCCGCGAACCTCAAGGACGCGGACGCCCCCGCCCCGAAGCACACCGCGCTCGCCGACACCGGGCCGATCCAGCGCACGACCGAGATGTGCATCGATCAGGAGATCGCCGACCGGCTCGCGATCAAGCGCAAGCGGCGCGGCGCGATCGATCGGCTGTTCGTGAAGCAGGGCCGCCACGAGATCACGCTCGGCGGCGGCTACTACGAGAGCGACCTACTCTCGGCCACGTACATCGTCGGCGCGTCGTACACGTATCACATGACCGACGAGACCGCGGTCGAGTTCGCGGGGTGGTTCACCCACGCGAACGCCGACATCCTCCGCGCGCTCGAGGACAAGCGTGGCGTCGTGTTGACCGATACGTACGAGCGCGAGTACTTCGCAGAGTCCTTGCTGGTGTGGAGCCCCGTGTACGGCAAGCTCCGACTCGGCGGCAGCATCGTCCACTTCGACCTCCACGCCGACATCGGCGTCGGCGTGATCGACTCGAAGACCAGCCGCGGCGCGGCTGGCGTCCTGGGATTCGGCATTAAACTATTCACGGGACAAGCGATCGCGTTCCGGATCGACGCACGCAATCGCACGTTCCGGCAGGACCTGCTCGACGAACGTTTCCTGGTGAACGACAGCGCGATCACGGCCGGGCTGTCGGTGTTTCTGCCCTTCCACAACTGAGTGTCTGGAGATCGTCCGATGGCTAGCAACTCCCGAGTCGCGTTGATGCTGCTTGCCGGCCTCGGCTCTGTCGCGCTCGCCGCTCCACACCACCGGAAAAAGAAGGCCACACCGGCGCCCGCCACCGACAAGGACAAAGCCAAGACCACGCCGGCCGAAGCCGGTGGTGGCTCGGGCTCGGGGTCGAGCTCGCCGGTCGAGGCGGTCTCGACGACGCCGGATGCCACGCCGGCGACCGCCGCCGGCTCGGGCTCGGGCTCGGGCAGCGCGAGCGCGCCCGTCGAAACGACGACCAAGACCGAGCCGAGCGCCGATGCGAACGAGCCCGATGTCGACTCGTTGCGCCAGGAGTACCTGTCGCTACGCGACGAGCTGTTCAAGTCGCGCGCGCGCGCGAACGCGGTCGCGAGCCAGCTGTACTCGACGCGGATCACGATCAAGTTCAACTGGAGCTCGGGCCGCTACTACGGCGTGTCGAAGGCGAGCGTCCGGCTCGACGGCGCGACGGTGTACGAAGACAACGGTGGCGGGATCGCCGCCGACGACGGCGTACGGTTCGACGGCTACGTCGCGCCCGGCCGGCACCTGGTGACGTTCCACGTCGAGGCGACCGGCAAGGACGACGACTCGTTCATGTCGAGCACCGAGTCCCAGGTCGTCGTCAAGGCGGTCGCGCAGAAGGACCTGATCGTCGCGGCGAAGGCGCACGATGGCGGCGATATCGCGTACGAGTGGAAGAAGAGCGAGCACGGCCGCTACGCGTTGGGGATCGATGTCGCGGTCAAGACGGCGAAGCCGGCCGCGGGCGATGTGGCGCCGCCGGCGAAGGGGAAGAAATGAAAATCGCCGCCACCGCCATGGTGTGCGCGCTCCTCGCGTCATCCGCGTTCGCGAAGGGCAAGGATGACGCGAAGCCCGCGGCCGAGCCCGCAGCGGCATCGGCCGCCGACCTCGACGATCCGCTGGCGAAGTATTTCGCCGCGCTCGAGCAGATGAAGCTGATCGACGTCGAGAGCGGCAACCTCGCGACGCTGCGCCGCGAGCTCGCGATCGGCGAGAAGCTGATCGCCGATGGCGCGTTCACGAACGCGGCGGTCGCGCTGTACGCGATCGTCAAGTCGCCGCGCTACGCGTCGTTCACCGAGTTCGTCGAGTACCAGAACGCCGAGTACGACCTCGCGGTCGCGCTCGCTCGGGCCGGCGCGTACGGTGCCTCGCTCGAGGTGATCGAGAGCATCTTGAAGCGCGGCCCCGCCGCGCCGTACTGGGGCCCCGCGCACCGCCGCGCCGTCGACATCGCGATCGAGACACGCGACCACGCCGGCGTGCTCGCCCGGCTCGAGGCGATCAAGACCGCCGACCCGATCCCACCCTCGGCCGCCGGCGAGCGCGCGTACCTGCGCGGCCGCGCCGCGTACGAGAAGGGTGACCTCACCGCCGCGCAGGGCGAGCTCGCGCTGGTCTCGAAGAAGTCGCGGCTGTACTCGAGCGCGGTCTATCTGCGTGGCGTGATCTGGGCGCGCAAGGGCGAGCTCAAGAGCTCCGCGGAGGCGATGTGCGAGATCGCCGCGACAGACGACAACAGCAAGTACACGTTCGTGGTCGACGATCGCTACTTCACGATCAAGGACCTCGCGCGCCTCGGCCTGGGCCGGATCGCTCACGAGCAGGGCGAGTACGACGACGCGTACTACCACTACTTCCAGATCCCCGACGACTCGCTCTACCTCTCGGACGCGCTGTTCGAGGCGTCGTGGTCGATGTACCAGAAGCGCGAGCTCGCGACCGCCCGCGATCTGGTGCACGAGTTCCTGCGCACGTTCCCGAGCTCGCCGTTGTGGCCCGAGGCGAGCCTGCTCGCCGGCTACACCGAGCTCGCCGACTGCAAGTTCGACGACTCGCAGAAGTGGTACGACGGGCTCGTCGCGCGGCTCCAGCCGGTGGTCGACGAGATCGACCGCGCGCGCCACGATCCGGAGCTCCGCAAGCAGCTGTTCGTCAAAGCACTATCGCGCTATCGCGAGATCAAGGACACCGGGCAACTCGACGGCAAGAAGATCGGGACCGAGCCGGCGAAGCAGCCGATCGACGAGGTCGTCGCCCTGCTCCGCCTCGATCCCAAGTTCCTGCGCCTCAACGACGCGGTCACCGGGATCCACGAGCTCGCGGCGACCGCGCCTCAGGCCACGCGGCAGTGGCAGAACCTCGCCTCGCAGGTCGCCGAGACCAAGGTCCAGAAGATCTCCACGACCAAGACGCTCGAGCAAGAGCAACTCTCGGACGCGAACGCGACGGTCGAGGATCTGCGCCGCCTCGAGCATCAGGTCCGCGAGCAACGCGACGTGATCGCGCGCGCCAGGCGCGAGGGCACGATGGCCGCCGACGAAGCGGCGGCCGAGGACAACCGGCTCGGCGAGCTCCACGCGAAGGTCGCGCAGGCCGTGGGGCAAGCGGTCGCCGCCGCCGATACCGCCGCCGACGCCGTCTCGGCGCAGGCGACCGCCAGCCTCAAGCCCCTGCTCGACGCCGACATCAAGGATGCCCGCCGGCTCGACAAGAGCGCCCACGCGCTCGCGATCCAGCTCGATGCCGCCGGTGACAAGCTCGCGCAGGTCGCCATCGAGCGGCTCTACCACGACACCAAGAAGGTCCTCGACAAGGCCAAGCTCGGCAAGGTCGACGCGGTGATCGGCCAGAAGCGCAAGCTCGACATCGAGGTCCAAGATCTCGCCGCCGGGCGGTTCCCCGAGGAGCTGCGCGGCCGGCTGTGGAACGCCAGCATGATCGGCGACGACGAGGAGTACTGGCCGTTCCAGGGCGAATACTGGGCCGACGAGTACGAGGGCTTCCGATGACCGTCAGCCCACGCCTGCTCGTCTCGGCCGTGCTCGCCGCGCTGTGCGCCGGGCTGTGGGCGCCCTCCACCGCGTTCGCCCAGAAGCAGGCCCAGGAGATCGACGTCCAGCGCGGCCCGGCCTCCGAGCTCTACATCCGCAAGCGCCCGCCCGCGCCCGAGGCCCCGGTGCTGACCCGGGAGCTCAAGCAGCTCCTCAACGCGACCGAGAAGCGCCGCGACGCCAAGCGGCTCGAGGCGATCGGCCTGCTGCGCAGCTTCCTCGAGCCGCCGCCGCCGGACCAGCCGCCGACCGGCGACGCGCGCGCCGAGGGCATCTTCAAGCTCGCCGAGTTGCTGTGGGAGGAGGCCCGCCGGCTCTATCTGATCAAGATGGACGAGTTCTCGCGCCAGCTCGAGAAGTGCTCGACCAAGAAGGGCGACTGCGACCAGCCCAAGGAGCCGAAGATCGAGCTCAAGGAGGCCGAGGCGCTGTACCGCGAGCTCCACGACAAGCACCCGACGTTCCGCCGGATGGATCTCGTCACGTACCTGATCGGCTTCGCGGCCAAGGAAGACAACCGCGAGGACGAGGCGATGGACAAGTTCCAGGAGGTGATCACGCGGTTCCCGCAATCGCCGCTGTTCGGCGACTCGTGGATGATGATCGGCGAGCACTACTTCGCCGCGGGCCAGTGGGACAAGGCGAAGGACGCGTACACCCACATCCCCGATAGCGCGACGACGAGCGACCTCGCGCTGTTCAAGATCGCGTGGTGCGAATGGAAGCTCGGGTCGACCGAGCAGGCCGCCAAGGACTTCAAGCGCGTGCTCGACAAGGCGGTCGAGGCCGAGCGGACCGGGACCGAGGCGCAGCGCCGGCGGTCGGCCTCGCTGCGCGACGAGGCGCTCGAGTACCTGGTCGTGGTGTTCACCGAGGATCGTTCGATCAGCGCGCAGGAGGTGTTCGACTTCCTCGCGTCGATCGGCGGCGAGAAGTACTCGCGCGACGTCATGATCAAGGTCGCCGAGAGCTACGGCGGCCAGGCCGAGTGGGAGCGCTCGAACGAGGCGTATCGGTTCCTGATCAAGATGGAGCCGAACTCGATCAAGGCAGCCGATTACCAGCGCGACATCATCGCGAACTGGAACAGCGGGCTCGACGTCGAGAAAGCGCAGGACGAGATCAAGGTCCTGCTCGCGAACTACGGCCCGAACACCGAATGGGCCAAGCAGCAGAAGAACCGCGACGCGCTCGCCCGCTCGCTCGAGACCACCGAGGAGCTCGTGCGGGTCACCGCGACGAACATCCACGGCGAGGCGCAGCGCCGCGAGAAGTCGCTCAAGATCCCGAAGCTGACCGAGTGCGTGAAGCAACCGAGGAGCCCGCCCGACATCCTGAACCTCTACACCAAGGCCGCCGACGCGTACGAGTCGTACCTCGCGGCGTTCGGGACCGGCAAGAACGCGTCGCCGAAGGCGACCGAGATCCGCTACTACCGCGCCGACATCCTGTGCTTCAAGCTCGGCAAGGTCGAGGACGCCGGCGACGAGTACCTCGCGGTCGGCAAGAGCGCGCCGATCGGCCCGCTCCACCAGCAAGCGCTGCTCAACGCGATGGGCGCGTTCGAGGCCGCGCGCCCCAAGGATGTCGCGAGCCGCAAGAAGATCGCGCCTGTCGACAAGAAGTTCGGCGAGGCGATCGACCTCTACGCGACGCTGTTCCCCGCCGACGACAAGCTGGTCGGCGTGATCTTCAAGAACGGCCAGATGTTCTATGACTATCAAGAGTACGACGAGGCGATCAAACGGTTCGGCGTGATCGTGACGAAGTACCCGAAGGATCCGAACGCGGGGCCCGCCGGCGATCGCATCCTGAGCGCGCTCAACAAGGCGCAGGACTACGAGAACATCGAGTTCTGGGCGCGCAAGCTCAAGGGCGCCCCGGCGTTCTCGTCCAAGGATCAGCAGGACCGCCTGACCCGCCTGATCGTCGAGGCGATCCAGAAGAGCGGCGATCACTACGCCGATGGCGGCAAGTACGAGAAGGCCGCGTCGTTCTACCTGCGAGTGCCGAAGGAGCCCTCGGTCGATCAGAAGACCGCGGCGCAGGCGATGATGAACGCGGGCGTGATGTACGAGAAGGCCAAGCGCCCCGAGGACGCCGCCGACATCTATCTCGAGCTCGCGCAGAAGTACGGCCAGAGCTCGCCGGACCTCGCCGAGAAGGCCGCGTTCACCGCCGGCGTGGTCTACGAACAGGCGATCTTCTACGACCGCGCCGCGAAGGCGTACGAGCTCGTGGTCCAGAAGTTCGCGAGGGGCCCCAAGGCTGCCGACGCGCTCTACAACGCGGGCCTGTTGCGCCAGGCGCTCGGCCAGAACGACACGGCGATCGCGCACTACAAGGAATACACGAAGCAGTACAGCTCGCGTAAAGACGCGCCCGACGTCGCGTTCCAGATCGGCGCGGTCTACGAAGATGCCGGCCAGGAGGGCCCCGCGCTCAAGGCGTTCCAGGACTACGAACGCACCTACGCCTCGACCAACAAGCGGATCATCGAGGCCCACGTCCGCGCGGGGCGGCTCCAGCTCGCGCTCGGCCAGGTCCGCAAGGCAAAGGAAGAGTTCACGACGGCCGAAAAGCTCTACAAGCGCGCGACCGGCGCGACCAAGGCCGAGGGCAAGAGCTGGGCGGCGGAGGCTCGCTATAACCAGGGCGACCTGATCTTCAAGGAGTACGAGGCGGTGTCGATCGACGTCAAGCCCAGGCAGCTCGGCGCGGCGCTGACGAAGAAGACCAAGCTGCTCGCCGAGGCCGAGAAGATCTACTTCTCGATCGCGGACTTCAACGATCTCAAGTGGGCGACCGCCGCGTTGTATCGCGATGGCCAGATCTACGAGGTGTTCGCCGACGCGCTCGCGAAGGCGGCCGAAAAGTGCCCGGCCGGGCTCAAGCCCGACGAGTGTCAGGCCTATCAGGACGCGATCAACGAGAAGGTCGTACAGATCCAGGACAAGGCCGTCGTGACCTTCACCGCCGGCTACACCAAGGCGATCCAGATGCAGGTGTACAACGACTACACCGCGAAGATCCGCGAAGCCCTCGGCCGGCTCGCGGCGCAGAAGTTCCCACCCGAGCACGAGTCGCGCAGCAAGGAGCGCACCGGCGATCGGCCGCCGAACCCGGAGATGATCACGGAGGTGGCGCGATGAGGTCGTCGATACTGGTGGTGCTCGTGCTCGCCGCCGCCGCGTGCGGAGGCGCGACCAAGAAGACTGAAGCCCCGGTCGGTCACCAGGCCAAGGTCAAGCGTGATCCGGTCAAGCCGGCCGCGTACAAGGAGTTCGAAGCCGCGATGCGCGCGATCCGGCTCGGTGGCCCCGAGGCGAGCGAGACCGCGCGCGCTCGCCTGCGCGCCGCGCTCAAGATCGACAACACGATCTGGGAGGCGTGGTTCGATCTGGGCGCGATCGCGTGGAAGGAAGGCGAGGACGAGGAGGCCGTCGACGACTTCTCCAAGGCACTCGACCTCAACAAGGACCACACGGCCTCGCTGATGGCGCGCGCCGAGGCCTATCGCCGCCTCGGCAAGAAGAAGGAAGCCCGCGCCGATTACGAGACCGCGCAGAAGGCCATGGACGAGGACGATCCGAACAAGCGCGACGTCGCCGCCCGGCTCGCCTCGCTGTTGCGCGATGCCGGCGAGTACGACGACGCCGTCGAGGTGCTGCGCGACACCGTGCGGACCAGCGGCATCAACGCGAAGATCTACACCGAGCTCGGCCAGATCTATCTCGCTCAGAAGCGCTACGAGCTCGCCCAGCTGGTGCTGTCGAAGGCGGTCCAGCTCGACGCCAAAGATCCGGCGATCTACAACGCGCTCGCGATCCTCGCCGCGCGCCAGGGCAAGGCCCAGGAGTCGTTCCAGCTGTTCGATCAGGCCGAGTCGCTCGACGCGAACTACATCGACGCGCGGTTCAACAAGGCGGCGGTGTTGCTCGACGCCGGCGATTACGCACGGGCCAAGACCGAGCTCGCAGCGGTCGTCGAGAAGCGCCCGGATGACTACGCGGCGCTGGTCTCGCTCGGCGTCGCGCAGCGCGGCCTCAAGGCGTTCGACGAAGCCAAGAAAGCCTGGCAGCGGGTCGTCAAAGAGGCGCCGAAGCGAAGTACGCCCCGCGCCGATGCCATGTGGAACCTCGCGACACTCGAGCTAGACTTCACCGAGGACGCCGCCGCGGGGAAGGCGGATCTGGAGCGATATCTGCAAGAAGCTCCGTCGAGCCACGGCAAGCGTCAAGACGCCGAGAACAAGTGCAAGGAGGTCAAATGCCACTGAGGTTTCGCGCCCACAGTTGGGGGCGGCTGCCCGCGCTCGTGCTCGCGATGTGCGTGTGCGCCGCACCCGCGTTCGGACAGCCGAAAGGCAGAGCCGACAAGGGTGGAGGTGCGCCGACCGGCGACAAGAAAGCCGACAAGCAGACCAAGTCCGGTAAGGAAGGCAAAGTCAAGACCTTCGACTTCAACGGCCTCGATCTCAACGGCCGCATGCGCACGCCACAGCTGTTGTACTTCCTCGAGCGCGCGAACGAAGAGCTCGAACGCGCCAGCCTCGAGAAGCGCTCGTTCATCCCGGCGATGACGAAGTCGGTCGAGGAAGAGCAACTCTAGGCCATGACCAAGACGGTCGCACTCCGCACGGCGCTGATCTGGCGCGATGAAGTGATGCAAGACGTCGTGCTCGAGAAGCCGGCGAAGATCACGGTCGGCCATCACGGCAAGCCGACGTTCACCGTGCCCGATATCGGGCTCCCCAAGGAGTTCGCGATCGTCCGTCCCGGCAACCGGGGCTACCTGCTCACGCTCGGCGAGCACATGCGAGGCACGATCAGCCTCGATGGTCGCGAGACCGACGTCGCCGAGTTCGTCGCGCACGGCGACGGCGAGGTCGTCGGTGGCTTCCGCGCCACGCCGATCAGCGGCAAGGACTGGGGCGTCGTCGATCTCGACCCCAGCGGCGACTACAAGCTGTTCTTCCAGTTCGTCCCGCTCGACGAAGCGCAGCCGTTCTTCACGCCGCAGGTCATCATGGCCGGGATCGGCGGCTACGTGCTCGCCACGCTGGTGCTCGCGGGGCTGTTCTTCGCGAAGGCCGGCGACCCCGGGTACACGCTGCTCGGCTCCGATACGTTGATGACCGCCGCGGACTCGCTGTTCCGTGGCGCGGCGTTCTCGGCCGGCGCGCTCGGGATCGCGGTGTTGATGTGGTGGATCACGCGGCAGAACGAGGAATCGCAAGCATCACTCGGGTTCTCGGTGCTGCTCCACGCCGCGGTGCTCGTCGCGACCTACACGGTCTACACCGGCAACAACCCGTTCGTGTACCCCGGTTCGCGCGACCTCACCGCCTCGTACCTGGTGACCCGACTCGAGCCCGAGACCCCGCCCGAGCCGCCCAAGCCGGTCGCCGGCTCGAAGAAGGAGCAGACCGCCGCCGCGGCGACGCCCGAGAAGCCGAAGCACACCGCGACGCGCAACGACCAGGGCGCGAGCGGCGGCAAGGGCGAGCACGAGCGAGCGCGCGATCCGAACGCCAAGGACGTCCCGCCGGCGCCGCCGAAGGTGGCGTTCTTCGAGGACAAGAACAAGAAGGTCCTCGACAACATCATCGATCACAACCTCGACACCTCGCTGTCGAAGTTCACCGGCATCAAGGGCGACACGCTCAAGCGCGGCGACCTCGGCTTCGGCCCCGGGACCGGCACGGGCGTCGGCGAGGGCAACGGCACCGGCACGACGCGCGGCGCGAAGGGCCACGGCAACGGCGGCGGCGGCGATGCCGAGGGCGACTTCGTCTCGAACCGCGGCAAGATCGACACCGGCAAGAATCGCCCGGGCGGTGGCACGTGCGCGAAGCCGCCGTGCGGCACCGGCATGAAGGAAGTGAAGGTCGCGCTCGCGGATCCCGAGGGCGACTTCGGTGGCCTGACCGCCGAGGAGATCAACCGCGTCGTCAAGGCCCGCGCCGGGCTGTTCCGGGCGTGCTACCAGCACGAGCTCAATCGCAGTCCGGGGATCGGCGGCAAGCTCGTCGTCCACTTCGTGATCGGCGGCGACGGCATGGTCAAGAGCGCGAAGACCGCCGGCGGCAGCTCGCTGCGCAACGACGACGTCGAGAACTGCGTGACGTCGAACATCATGCGCCTCAAGTTCCCGGCCAAGGGCGGCCAGGCCAACGTCAATTATCCCTTCGTGTTCCAATCAGGAGGCTAGCCATGCTGCGCAACGCGATCTTGCTGGGAGTGTTGCTCGGGGCCTGCGCCAACGACCCGCAGTACATCGACTGCGGGTCGAGCGACACGATGGACTCGTGCCACCTCGACACCGCCAACGCGGTGATGATGGGGACGGGCGACAACGCGTTCAGCGCGGTGCAGGGCTCGATCCACGTGCCGGTCAGGCCCGAGACCGCCGACCTCACGAAGGCGCGCATGACGCTGCAGGCGACGATGCCCGCTGGCGTCGACGTCCCGCTGTACCAGCTCGACCAATACGATGTCTCGCTCGAGTACACCGTCAAGAACCTCGACAGCACGCCCGGTCAGATCAAGATCGGCCTCAACGCCGCGAACGAGGTGTTCGCGTGGGATCCCTCGATGATCATGCCGGCGGGGAACGAGTCCCCTCCCCCGCCCGACCTCGCCGGCGACGTCCCGATCGACCTCCAGGCCAACGGCGAATACGACGGCCTGTTCCGCGAGGACCAGCTGCTCGAGGCCGCGATCGACCTCGATCAGATCTCGCGCGGCAACATCAACATGTACGCGGCCACGCTCACGGTGAACAAGAACGATACGAGCTTCCAGCCGCTGTCGGCCGAGCAAGCGCCGCCGATGGGCTCGGACCAGCCGCCGATGCAGACCGCGATGGGCAGCGCCGTGCCGCGCGCCGCGTTCCGCAACCTGGTCCGCGTCGATATCGTGTTCAAGACCGAGTCGCACATGACGATCGACTTCAAC
>JBDTEH010000230.1:0-15590 GCA_039922635.1 Kofleriaceae bacterium
CCATGGTCGCGTCGCAGAATCCATGTTATGTCAACTAAAGCCTGGGTCCGACGCCATGATTCCGCACGCTTCGCGGTGTGGGCCGATTTCTCGGTTTACGCTGACCTCATGAAGCATGGCGGGCATCGGCGGCTCGCGCCGCGGACGGTGGCGCCGTACTTCTGGTTGGTCGCGCTGGTCCACGCGGCCTCGGTCGCGACCCTGTTCGATCGCGTCGCCGCCGCGCTGCCGGCGCCGGTGCCGCTCGCGATCATGAGCGCTCAGGTCCCGCTGCTCGTGCTCTCGGGCTACTTCGAGGGCCAGCTCGATTACGGGCCGAGCCGGATCGGCGTCCCGCGGCCGGTGAAGCTCGCGTTCACGTTCGCGTTCATCTACATCGCCGCGGTCACGCTGCAGACCCTGCACTTCTCGATCGGCCCCCTCGATCCGACCCCGCCGCTGGCGTTTCCGCCGGCCCAGCGCGCGCTGTGGTTCGCGATGTTCACCGCCGGGATGTTCTTCCCGTTCTACCTCGCGGCGTCTGGCGGCCTGATCCCGGTGATGCGCGGGCTGACCCGGCCGCTGCGTGCGCTGCCGAGGCTCGCGGGTGCGCTCGCCGCGCTGGGGCTCGGCGGCGTGGTCGGACTCGGCGTGTTCGCGCTGGCGACCGAGATCCAGCTCGGAGCGTTCGTCGATCGCATCCAGGACGCGATCCGCGTGAGTCCGGGGCTCGCGGTCGGCGCCGCGCTCGGCATGACCGTCGTCCCGATGATCCTCGGCGTCGTGCTCGAACGTGATGGTCCCGAGGAATAGCGCGCCGGCGCGGCCGGTTCCCCGCGGGATGGCCCGGATCGCGATCGCGCAGCGTCCCCCCGTGTTCGCGTCGCTCTGTCTGCTCGCGGCGGCGCTGCTGCTCGAACCGGCTGCCGTGCGCGTGATCCAGGTCGCGCCCGACGCACTCGGGCCGGCGCCCGCGCGGATCGTCGCCGGGGGCTGGCACGGCGAGCTCTACGTGCCAGAGGGACTCTGGACCATGCCGGTCGTGCACCCCCAAGGCCACTGGCGGATGCCGACCATGGTGCCCGAGGCACTCGTGCCCATGCCGAACGTGTTCGCGCCCGGCGCAGGGACGATCGACGTCGATCAGCTCGTGTCGGGTTTCAAGCAACTGCTGACCGCACCTGCGGCGTGAGCTTGCTATAGCTGCGGGGTGACCGCACCGTTCGGCGAAGCCACGCGCACGTGGTTCGCGCGCAGCTTCGCGGCGCCGACCGCGGTGCAGGAGCGCGGCTGGGCCTCGATCGCGAGCGGTCGCCACACCCTGATGCTCGCGCCCACCGGGAGCGGCAAGACGCTCGCGGCGTTCTTGTGGTGTCTCGACCGGCTCGCGCAGACGCCCGCCGCCGCCGAACCGCTCACGCGCGTGGTCTACGTGTCGCCGATCAAGGCGCTCGCCTATGACGTCGAGCGCAACCTGCGCGCGCCGCTCGCCGGGCTCCAGGCGCTCGGCGCCGGCGCGCGGATCACCGTCGACGTGCGCACCGGAGATACGCCGGCCAAGGAGCGCGCGCGCCAGCGCAAGCAGCCGGGACAGATCCTGATCACGACGCCGGAGTCCCTCTACCTGTTGCTCGCCGGACCCGCACGCGAGCGCCTACGTGCGGTCGAGACCATCATCGTCGACGAGATCCACGCTCTCGCACCGACCAAGCGCGGCATCCACCTCGCGCTCACGCTCGAGCGGCTGTGCCACCTGGTCGCGAGCTCCGGCCATCCGGAGCCGCAGCGGATCGGCCTATCGGCGACCCAACGGCCACTTATAGAGGTCGCTACATATCTGGGCGGGGACCGTCCCGTCGAGATCATCGACGCGTCCGCGCGGCCCGCGCTCGACCTGCGCGTGGTCGTGCCGGCGTCCGACATGGATCATCCCGACCCCACCGCACCCGACGCGGGCCGACCGGGCCCCGGTGGCATGTGGCCGCTGATCTATCCGGCGCTGCTCGACCAGATCCTCGCGCATCGTTCGACGATCGTGTTCGTCAACTCGCGCCGGCTCGCCGAGCGCGTGGCGCAGCAACTCAGCGAGCTCGCGGTCGCGCGCGGCGCGATCGAGCCCGGTGTCGAGCTCGTGCGCGCGCACCACGGCTCGGTCGCGCGTCCCCAGCGGCTCGAGATCGAGGAGGCGTTGAAGGCCGGCCGGCTGCGCGCGATCACCGCGACGTCGTCGCTCGAGCTCGGCATCGACATGGGCGCTGTCGATCTCGTCCTCCAGGTCGAGTCGCCGGGCTCGGTGGCGCGCGGCCTGCAACGGATCGGCCGCGCCGGTCACCAGGTCGGCGCCACGAGCATCGGCCGGATCTTCCCGAAGTTCCGCGGCGACCTGCTCGAAGCGACCGTCGTGGCGCGCGGCATGCTCGATGGTCTGGTCGAGGCGATCCGGGTTCCGGATTCAGCGCTCGACGTGCTCGCGCAGCAGATCGTGGCGATGGTCGGCGCCGATCCGTGGCCGGTCGCCGAGCTCGAGCGCGTGATCCGGCGCGCGGCGAGCTACCGCGAGCTGTCGCGGACCGCGCTGGTCGGCGTCCTCGACATGCTCGCCGGTCGCTATCCCTCGGACGAGTTCGCGGAGCTGCGGCCCCGGCTGACCTGGGATCGCCAGCACGACGTGTTGATCGGGCGCAAAGGCGCGCGGCTGTTGTCGGTGATGTCGGGCGGCACGATCCCGGATCGCGGGCTGTACGGCGTGCACCTCGGCGCGAGCGGCCCCAAGGTCGGCGAGCTCGACGAGGAGATGGTCGCCGAGTCGCGCAAGGGCGAGACGTTCATCCTCGGCGCCACGACCTGGCGGATCGAGGACATCACGCGCGATCGCGTGATCGTGTCGCCCGCGCCCGGCGAGCCCGGCAAGATGCCGTTCTGGCGCGCCGAGGGTCCGGGGCGGCCCGTCGAGCTCGGCCGCGCGCTCGGCGCGTTCTGCCGCGAGCTCGATGCCCGGCTCGCCACCGATCGCACGGCCGCCCACGCGTGGCTCGCGCGCGAGTACTCGCTCGATCCCCTCGCGGCGCACAACCTCGCCCAGTACCTCGCAGATCAACGCGCGCAGACCGGCGCGATGCCGACCGACCGCGCGATCACGATCGAACGGTTTCGCGACGAGCTCGGCGACACTCGCGTGTGCATCTTGTCGCCGTTCGGCGGCCGCGTCCACGCACCGTGGGCGCTGGTGCTCGCACACCAGCTCGAGAGTGTGCTCGGCTACCCGGTCCATCCGCTGTGGACCGACGATGGCATCGCGCTGCGGTTCGCCGACGGTGATCTGCTGCCGACCGACGATCAGCTGGTCCCGGATCCGGATGATCTCGAGCGCATCCTCGTCGACGAGCTCGCGCGCTCGAGCGTGTTCGCGAGCCACTTCCGCGAGAACGCGGCGCGGGCCCTGTTGCTGCCACGCCGGCGCCCGGGCCGCCGCACGCCGCTGTGGGCGCAGCGCCTCAAGGCCCAGCAGCTGATGGGCGTCGCGCTCCAGTTCCCCGCGTTCCCGATCACGCTCGAGACCTATCGCGAGGTGCTGCGCGACGTGTTCGATCTGCCGGCGCTGCTCGGGGTGTTGCGCGACCTCCGATCGCGCGCGATCCGCGTCGAGCCGGCGGTCACCGAGGCCGCGTCGCCGTTCGCGCGCTCGCTGGTGTTCGATTACGTCGCGGCGTTCCTCTATCAAGGCGACGCACCGCTCGCCGAGCGCAAGGCGCAGGCGCTGACGCTCGATCGCGATCTCCTGCGCGAGCTGATCGGCGGCGGAGAGCTCCGCGACTTGCTCGATCTCGACGTGCTCGCCGAGGTCGAGGCCGAGCTCCAGCAGCGGGTGCCCGAGCGTCAGGCGCGCTCGCTCGACGAGGTCCATGATCTGGTCCGCCGGCTCGGCGATCTCGAGGCCTCCGAGATCGCCGAGCGCACGACGCCCGGCGTCGACGTGGCCGCGGTGGTCGCGAGCCTGGTCGAGCAGCGCCGGCTCGCGCCGGTCCGGATCGCCGGCATCGCGCGCTTGATCGCCGCCGAGGACGCCGCGCGTTATCGCGACGGGCTCGGGATCGCGCTCCCGCCCGGCCTGCCGGCCGCGTTGCTCGAGCCCGCGGCCGATCCGCTGGTGTCGCTGATCGCGCGGTTCGCGCGGACCCACGCGCCGTTCACCGCGGCGGGCCCGGCGTCGCGCTGGGGCCTGACGGCGGCGATGATCGAGCCGATCCTCGGATTGCTCGAGTCGCGCGGCCAGCTCGTTCGCGGCGACCTCCGTCCCGGCGGCACCGCGATCGATAGCTGCGAGCCCGAGGTACTGCGCCAGCTGCGCCGCCGCACGCTCGCGAAGCTACGCGCCCAGGTCGCGCCGGTCGCCGCGGCGACCTATGCCGCGTTCTTGCCGCGCTGGCACGGCCTCGACCAACCGCGCCGCGGCACGCTCGCGCTGCGCGATGCGCTGGTTCGGCTCGAAGGCGTCGCGCTGCCGTTCTCGGAGCTCGAGCAGCGGATCCTGCCGGCGCGGATCCTCGACTACCACCCGCGCATGCTCGACGAGCTCGGTGCCGCCGGCGAGCTCGTGTGGGTCGGCGCCGGCGCGCTCGGCACCAGAGATGGCCGGGTCGTGGTGGTGCGCCGCGATCGCGCGCGCTCGCTCGCGCCGGAGCCTCGACCGATCGCGAATCACGGCCCGCTGCACGATGCGTTGACCGCGCACTTGCGGACCGCCGGGGCGTCGTTCGTCGTCGCGCTCGAGCAGGCGACGAGGGCGCCGCGCGCGGATCTGGTCGCGGCGCTGTGGGACCTGGTGTGGGCCGGCCTGGTCACGAACGACACGTTCGCGCCGTTGCGATCGCTCGCGATGCCGAACGCGCGGCGGGCGAACGCCCACGCGACCTTCGGGGGCCGCTGGTCGCTCGTCGAATCGCTCGGCACAACGCCGACCGGTACGGTGCGCCTGCACGCCCTCGCGACCGGGCTGCTCGAGCGCTGGGGCATCGCCTCGCGCCAGGGCGCGCGCGCCGACGATCTACCGGGTGGCTTCGCCGCGGTCGGCGACGTGCTGCGCGCGCTGGAGGACGCCGGCGCGGTGCGCCGCGGCTACTTTGTCGAGTCGCTCGAGGGTGCGCAGTTCGCGTGGCCCGGCGCGATCGATCGCCTGCGCGAGTCGCCGCGTCGCCGGGGGCCGCGAGCCGGCATCAGCGGCGGCAACGTTGGCGTGGTCGGCGTGGTCGGCGTGGTCGGCATGGTCGGCGTGGTCGGCATGGTCGGCATGGTCGGCATGGTCGGCATGGTCGGCATGGTCGACGTGATCGCGGCGGTCGATCCCGCGAACGCCTGGGGGAGCGCCCTGCCCTGGCCACCGCTCGCCGATCCGGATGCAAAGCCGGCGCGCCGCACCGGCGCCACCGTGGTGCTCGTCGATGGCCGGCTCGCGCTGTGGATCGAGTCCAAGGGCAAGCGCATCACGACCGGCTCCGGGATCGCCGCCGAAACGATCGAGCTCGCGCTCGCGGTCGGTGCCCCGCAACTCGCGCAGCAGCAGCGCCGCCGCGAGTTATTGATCGAGACGATCGACGGCCAACCCGCCGCGCAAGCTCGGTGGGCCAAGGGCCTCCTCGCCGCGGGCGCGCGGATCGACTATCGGGGCCTCGTCGTGCCCGGGAGGGCCGCGACCGAACCAGATCCCGATCCCGACTCGGCCGACTCGGCCGACTCGGCCGACGACGACCACGACGACGATCTCGCGCATGCCTGACAGCAGCACCGGTCGACCGTGACCCACTGCGTTGGAGGTGGGGCGGTGTTACCGATCACCCGGCTTCGGCGCTCCGATTAGCGGACACCGGTCGCGCCGCGGCTAGCCGAGGCGCCAGGGGGTGGGGATGGTGATTTGACGGTCAACCCCCTGAAACCACGTTCCCGTGACTTGGTATCGCCGTTGCTCTAGCTGAGAGCGGTCATTCAAGGAGCTGCAGTCATGGCTACCGCGATCGCCTTTGCCCCCGAGATGTTTCCCCACTCCAGTGAAGTGTCGACCACGTTGTCGGTTAGCGCCGGGACCGCGTTCGAGATCTTCGCCGACATCGCGGAGATTCCACGCTGGTTGCCGCTACTCCAGACCGCACGCGTGCTGTCGCGCCAGGCCGACGGTCGAGCGAGCCAGGTCGGGTTCATGCGCCGCCTCGAGCGCGGATCGCTTGGCTATACGCTCGAGTACACGTACGACCCGGACACCTACACCATCACGTGGGCGACGCCGCGGACCTCGAACGTCGTGCTCCAGGGCGAAGCGCGGTTCGTGCCGCTGTCGAGCCGAGCGTGCCTGATGCTGTACCGGCTCGTGATGGAGCTCCCGATCGTCGACGATCTGATCGCGAGCGAGCTCGACGGGCACCCCGCCTCGCTGGTCGTTGCGGAGTTTCGCGAGCACCTGCGCCGCCTCTGTTAAGCCCTCGGACCTACATCGACTTCGCAGCCCGCGTCGCATACGCTGGGGCTATCGTGTCGGAGCGGCGTCCAGATGTACCGAGCCCGAGCAGCGCTGCGAAGCCGTCGTACGACTCGCCGAGCGAGGACGACGCCCCGGGCCGGTTCCCGCACGGCACGAGTCGCAACGCCCGCGTCGAACAGGATCTCGCGATCACCCAGGAGCTCGCGCAGCTCGAGGTCGCGCTCGGCAAGTGCCTCGCCGGGCTGACGATGCACTTCCAACCGATCGTGCACGCATCGACACGCGGACGGTTTGGCTACGAGGCCCTGCTGCGCTCGCGCGACAAGTTGTTGCCGCACCCCGGGGCGATCCTCGACGCCGCCGAGCGGCTCGAGCGTATCCCCGCCCTCGGTCGTGCGGTGCGCGCGCAGAGCGCGAACGTGATCGCGAGCGCGCCCGTCGAGCGCGGCATGGTGTTCATCAACCTTCACCTGCTCGACCTGTTCGACAAGCAGCTGACCTCGCCGTTCGCGCCGCTCTCGAAGGTCGCGTCCCGCGTCGTCCTCGAGATCACCGAGCGCACGTCGCTCGACGGCCAAGCCGACGTGCGCTATCGGGTCGCCGAGTTGCGCGAGCTCGGCTTCAAGATCGCGATCGACGACCTCGGCGGCGGTCACGCGCGGATGGGCACGTTCACGCCGCTCGACTGCGACTTCGTCAAGCTCGACATGTCGCTCGTGCGCGACATCGACCAGCACGCGATGAAGCAGCGGCTCGTGCGTTCGGTCACCGAGCTGTGCCGCGAGCAAGGGACCAAGATCATCGGCGAAGGTGTCGAGACCGAGGCCGAGGCACGCGTGCTCGTCGAGCTCGGCTGCGACTATCTCCAGGGCTACCTGATCGCGAAGCCCGCGCTACCGTTCTGCGATCCGCTGTAGGGGGCGACCGCGCGATCGAGCTCGCGGCGATCGACCGTCAGTCGACGTCGAACGAGTACAGGATGCCGCGGTTCGACATCACGAACAGGCGACCATCACTCGTCACGGTCGGCTGCGCCGACACGCCGTCGCCCGGATCGAAGTACTCGAGCGTCTCTCCAGTACGGCGTTTGGCGAGGAACAGGCCGTCCTCGGCGAGCGAGTACACGAGCATGTCCTCGAACACCACGGGGGCGCCGGGCTCGCCACCACCCCGCGCGCCGACGCGCCACAGGATGTTGCCGGACAGGTCGATCGCGTAGGTGCCGAGGTCGGCGACCGAGACATAGATCGCCTTGCCATCGGTGGCGAGCCCGCCGACGTTGCCGGTCGAGCTCGGCATCGCGATGTCGTAGAACGGCAGCCGCCACTTGACGAGCCCGGTCAGCTTGTCGAGCGCGTACACGCCGCCGGATGACGACGACGCGTACAGCACGGGGCCGAGCACGATCGGGGTCGCGTCGACATCCATGAAGCGCTCGGCGTCGGCCTTGAGCGAGGTCGACCACGCGACGGAGCCGGTGTCCTTGCGCAGCGCGACCAGCGTGCCGTTCGAGAATCCGGCGTACAGGAGGTCTCCATCGAGCCGCACGCCGGAGTGTCCGCGCAGCGTGTACTCCTCGGGAGTCTCCGACTTGTATTGCCACTTGAACTTGCCGGTCAGCGAATCGAGCGCGATCACCTGATCGGCCTCGTTCGCGAACACGATCAGGTCGCCGGTCGAGGTCGGGGTCTGCTCGATCGGGCCGCGGCCCTGGTACCGCCACTTCTCGGCGCCGGTCTGCGAGTCGAGCGCGACGAGAAAGCCGTCGTTGGTGCCGACATAGAGGAAGCCGCGATCCACGAGCGGCGCACATACGACCGAGCCGAGCTGCTTCTTCCAGCGGACCTGGCCGGTCGCGGCGCGCAGCGCGAAGAAGCGGCCGCCCGCCGAGCCGACGTAGAGCGTGTCGGCCGAGATCGCCGGTGCCGCGAACTCCTGCGGTGCGATCTCGGTGGAGCGATCCGAGGTGATGAACTTCCACTTCAGCGCGAGCCGATCTTCGGCGAGTGGCGCGCGGCGCTCCGCGCTCATCGCGTCGGCGTGGTGGGCATCGAGCGCGACGCCGCACGCCGGACCGAACAGCAGCAGCAGGGTGATGGTGGCGAGGGCGAGCTTCATGAACGTCGTAGATCAGGTGCCGAGGCTGGCGAGCCGCTCGTCGACGAGGGGCGCGAGCTCGGCCGAGGCCTTGCTGGCCTCCTTGGCCTTCTCGAGCGTGACCTTGGCCTCTGCGTTCTTGCCGAGCAGCGCCTGCACGCGGCCCTGGTGATACAGCGCGTAGGCATAGCGCGGTCCCTGGTCGTCGGGCTGAACGGTCTTGAAGGTCGCGAGTGCCTCCTCGAGGCCCTTCTGGCGCGTCGCCGCGTCCTTCGCGGCTTCGGCCTTCATCTCCTGAGCCAGTCCGAGGCCCTCGCGGGCGAGGACACCCTCGAGACCCTTGGCGGTCTGGCCGCGCTTGTATTCGACGATCGCCTCGTCGAGCTTGCCGGCCTCGACCAGCAACGCGCCCTTGTACGCGGCGCCGGCGACGTCGGTGCCCTGCTTCGCGATGGCGTCGAGTACCTGGTTCGCGCGGTCGGTCGGGCTCTTGAACGTTGGCTCTTTGGTGACCGGACTGTTCGGATCGACCGGGGCCGCGGGGTCGACGACCTTACCGCTGGCCACGTCGAGCACGGCCGCGAGCTTGGCGGTCGCCTTCTCGTCCTTGGTCTCGCGGAAGTGGATGACCACCGCGATGATCGCCCACACGGCGAAGCCGAGCAGGACGAACAGCCCGATCTTGAAGCGATGCGGATAGATCCGCTCGACCAGCGATTCCCCGCCGACGCTGACCGGCTTGGGATCGAACGTCGGGGTCGCTTTCGGCGCCGAAGCACCGCTCTTTGGTTTTTTGTCGTCCTTGTCAGCCACGGCGAACCGCGATGTAGCACAATTCAGGGGTTTGGTGGCTTGGACCTCGCGCGCCCTCGCAGTGTTGCCCGTGATCGCGCTGGGTTCGCCTGCGTTCGCGGAAGGTGAGCGTGCGCTGTCGCTGAGCGCGGGATACGCGACGTTCTCGACTCCGGGGGTCAAGAAGGGCTCGATGGCCCCGCCGGACATCACCCCGGAGTGGGGAACCAGCCTGGCGCTGAGCTACGAGGTCGCGTTCGGTACCGACTTCTCGCTGCGCGCCGACCTCGCGGGGGCGATGTTCCGCGGCGGCAACGATCCCAAGAAGCAGAGCGCGAGCTCGTTCGCGGGCCTCGCCGCGGTGGGCTTCACCTATCGCTTCGATATCCTCAGCTGGGTCCCCTACGCGTTCGGTGGGATCGGCGGCGTCGCGGCGGGTGGAGGGCCGATCGACCAGCACGGCGCGAGCGACGAATTCGTGGTCCAGCTCGGCGGTGGTCTCGATTGGCTGCGCAGCCGCGATCGCTCGTACGGGCTCGAAGTGCGGTTCGCGTCGTTCGCGGGCGATATCTCGGTGACGACGATCAGCCTGCGCGGCACCACGCGCTGGGGCTTCTTCTAGATTTTTGCGCCGGCGGTGCGATCCGCCGTGGCTTCATGGCTAGCTCTGCGCGTCGTGACGATCTTTCTTCGCCTTGACGAAGATCCGGATCGGCGTGCCGCGAAACCCGTAGGCCTGGCGCAGCCGGTTCGTGATGAACCGCTTGTAGCTCTGTGCGAGCCCCTCGGCCGCGCTCGCCCACAACACGTACGTCGGCGGCTTGGAGGCGGCCTGCGTGATGTAGTTGATCCGGATCGCCTTGCCCTTGTGCAGCGGCGGCGGCATCTCCTCGATCACCTCGGCGAAGAACCGGTTGAGCTGCGCGGTCGGGATCCGCTTGCGATGCTGCTCGGCGGCCTTCTGGACGAGATCGAGCAGGCGATCGACGCCATCGCCGCGCTGGGCGGAGATCATCGTGATCGGCGCCCACGTCAAGAAGTGGAACGTGTCGTCCGACAGATCGCGGAGCGCGGCCTTCTTCGCGTCGCCCGCGATCAGGTCGGACTTGTTGAGCGCGATCACGAGAGCACGGCCGGCCTCTTCGACCTTGCCGGCGATCCGCGCGTCCTGTTCGGAGGGGCCGAGGTCGGCATCGATCACGAGCACGACGACGTCGGCGCGTTCGATCTGGCCGATCGCCATCGACACCGCGATCCGCTCGATATCGGCCTCGATGCGGGCCTTGCGCCGGATGCCCGCGGTGTCGACCAGGATGTAGTCGTGGCCCCCGATCGAGAACTCGGCATCGACCGGGTCGGTCGTGGTGCCGGCCTGGTGATGGACGAGCGAGCGCTCCTCGCCGAGCAGGCGGTTCGTGAGCGACGACTTGCCGGCGTTCGGGCGACCGACGAACGCGACCCGCAACTTCTGCGGGAGTTGCGGCTCCGCCGCGTCGGTCTCCTCCGACGCCTCGTCGAACAGCGGATCGAAGCCTGCGGTGTCCGCGGCGCCGGCACCGGCCGGACGGACCGAACCGACCGTCGCGGTGACGGCCTCGAGGAGCGGGTCGATGCCGCGCCCGTGCGACGCCGAGACCGGATAGATCGCGGATAGCCCGAGCTCGTGAAAATCGTGGACCAGGTGGTCGTTCGCGGGGTGGTCGATCTTGTTGATCGCGAGGAACACGGGCTTTCCGGTCGCGCGCAGCTGCTTGGCGAGGTCGCGATCGATCGGCGAGATTCCGGCGCGTCCGTCGACGACGAGCACGACGGCGTTCGCTTCGTCGATCGCCCGCAGCGCCTGGCGATGGATCCCCGCGCCGATGACCTCGGTCGCGGCCTCGGGATCGAGCCCGCCGGTGTCGACGAGCCGCAGCGGCGCACCGAAATAATCGGCCTCGCCGTACCGGCGATCGCGCGTCAGGTGCGGCGTGTCGTGGACGAGCGTGGGCCGACCGTCGACGAGCCGGTTGAACAGGGTCGACTTGTTGACGTTCGGCCGGCCGACGATCGCGACGAGCGGCGCGTTCGCGTGCGTCGTGGGGACTTCGTCGTGGCCGCCTTGCTTGGTCATTTTACACCTCCGTAGCCCAGCTTGTGGAGCTCGGCCTCGGTGCGGCTCCACTCTTCTTGCACCTTGACGAACAACGACAGGTGGACCGGCTTGCCGAGCGCCTCGGCGAGCGCGATGCGTGCGGCGATCCCGAGCTCCTTGATCCGGCTGCCGGCGCGACCGACGACGATCGGCTTTTGCGACGCGCGCTCGACGACGATCACCGCACCGATCACGAGCTCGCCCTTGCGCTCGGTCCACTGCTCGACCAGCACGGCCGAGGCGTACGGCAGCTCCTTGCCGAGCTGGTGATAGAGCTGCTCGCGGATGATCTCCTGCGCGATGAACTGCGGCGTTCGATCGGTCACGGTCTCGGCGGGGAACAGCAGCGGGCCGACCGGCAGCGCGCGCGCGATCACCTGTTCGAGCGTGTCGACACCGTCGCCGGTCACGGCCGAGACCGGCACGATCTCGAGGCCCGGCATGGCGACGCCCCAGGCCTCGAGGATCGGCAACAGCTCGGGCTTCTCGACGCGATCGACCTTGTTGAGCGCGATCACCATCGGGTGCACCTTGCTCGCCTCGCGCAGCGCGCGGGCATCGGGCTCGTCGAGACGATCGGGCATGCGACCGTTGCGATACGTCGCGTCGATCAGCATCAGCACGACGTCCGCGTCGGAGGCCGCCGCCAGCGCTGCGCTGCGCATGTAGCGGCGGAGCGGGCCCTGGCCGTCCTGAACCCCGGGCGTGTCGATGTACGCGATCTGGGCAGGGGCGCCGTCGACCTCGAACGTGTGGATGCCGACGATCCGATCCCGGGTGGTCTGAGGCTTGGACGATACCGCGACGAGCCGGCGGCCGACTAACCGGTTCAGCAGCGTCGATTTACCCACGTTGGGCAACCCTACGATCGCGCAGAACCCCGCACGCGGGTCGGATCGCTGGGCTGTCATGGGGCGGATGGGTAGCACAAAACTCGCCTCCGCCCCACGCCGCGGCTAGCGTGGACGCGTGGGCAGGCTCGCGCTCGGATTGGCCTTCGCCGCGATGGTGGCCGCCGGCCTGCCCTCGCCGGGCCTGTTTGTCGCGATCGGCCTGGGCCTCGCCGCGGTGGGCTGCGGCTACGAGCGGTTCGGACGTCGCGACCTACCCGGTACCGCCCGGCTCGCGGCCGCGGCCGCGATGACCGTGGGGGCGCTCGGTTGCCTGCTCGGGATTGCGCGGGTCGTGATGGTGCTCGCCGCGATCGCGAAGATCGATCGGATGCTGCCGTAGCTCGGGCCCCGCGCGGCCCCGCGCGGCCCGGCGCGGCGCGGCGCGGTTAGACCAGCATGTAGAGCAGCCACGCGGTGAACGAGCCGACCGCGGCCAAGCTGAGGATGATCACGGCGGTCCCGCGCGCGAGCTTCCAGCGATCGATGTTCGACACGATCTCGCGCAGCTCCATCGAGCGGCGATCGCTCTCGCCGAGCTCCAGATCGATCTGGTCGACCGGCGACAGCTGCGCGGTCAGGATCGCGGGACGATCGACGTACAGCCGCTCGCCGAGCTCGAACAGCACGGTATCGCGCGCGGCCTCGGCTTCCACGGTCGCGCGCTCGACGACCTTGCGCTTCGCGCCGATCGCCTCGTAAAGCTCGGTCGTGCGGCGTTGATCCTCGTCCTCTGCGCTCTGGCGGCTGGCCTGGCGGGTCTCGGCCTCCGTGCGCGCGGCGGTGATCGCGGCGATCCGCGGATCGAGCGCGTCGAGCTCGGCGGCGATCACCGGCTCGTCGCGCTGCACGGCGCGCTGGTCGGCCTTGAGCGTCGCGATCTCGGCCTGGATCCCGGCGCGATCCATCTTCTCGCTCTTGATGGAGACCAACAGCGCCTCGGTCTCGCCGATCTTCTTCGCGATGGTGCGAAGTTGCTCCTTGAGCCCGAGGCCGCGCTTGCGAACCGCCGCCATCTCTCTCTCGAGCGGCTCGAGCTTCTTCGCGAGCTCCGCGAGCTCCTGCAGCGTCCTCGCCGTCTCTGCCGCAAAGGCCTTGGCCTTCGCTTCCCGGTCGCGGCGGGTGCGTTCGAGCTCGGCGTCGGCGGCCGCGACCGCGCCGGCGTGCTTGCTCCGCTCGTCCTCGACGGCCTGAAGCGCCTCGCGGCTCTTGCCAAGCGCGGGATGATCGAGCGTGTCGGCGGTGACGGCGGTGCGGCCGAGCGTGACGAGGTGGCGCTTGCGCGAGCTCTGGCGGACCTGCTGCTGGTGCTCGAGCGTCGCGAGCTCTTTCTTCGCGGACCGCAGGCCGAGTAGCGCGGTGAACACGTACCACACGTCCCCCATCACGCCTCGCTTGCGCCGCAGCATCGCGTGCGCGCGCAAGGTACCGCCGTGCGCGTGGGCCTCCGACGGCGCGCGGATCTCGGTCGCGTCGTCGCGCGTGTCGCCGACCGTGGTCGGATCGCCGCGCTCGAACCTCGATGTCGAAGGGTCGTGCGTCGGTCGTCCCGACTCGATCCGGATCCGCGCGGCGGTCTCGTCGAGCAACGTGCCGATCGGAGTCTCGTGGACGACGGTCGGTGGCTGGGGCGGGATGCCGAGGATCGCGTCGGCGATGCTCTGCTGCTGGGTTGCGTGCGCGAAGGCGACCCGGAGCTTGTCGTCCGGGTCGTGCGTGCCGCTATCGAACTCGCCGATCGGCACCGGCCCGGTGAGGTTCGCCGCCGCCTTGATCGCTCCAGACTTGGCCTGAGCGAGATCCGCGGCGATCGCGGGGTGCTCCTCGATCAGGGATGCGTCGATGATCACCGGCGGGGTTCGATCCGGATGCAACGCTGGCCTCGAGGAGGTCTTCGCACGCGCCGGAATCGGCGGGAGGCCGGTCGGGATCGGCGGTGGCTTGCTCGGCGTTTTGCGCGCCATCGCCACCTGTGCGCTCGCCGGGATCGTGGCGAGCACGCGTTCTTTCGCCGGCGACGGCGCGCCCGTGCCCAGGACGGCCACGATGGGGGGTGGCGTCACATCGCCGAGTTGGAGCCGCGGGACTTCGCTGCTCCTGGACTCGACGATCGCGTCCTCGAGCGCCTTACGGGCGTCGGACCCCGGCGGCGGAGGCGGCACGGTCCGTGGTTTCTTCCGTCCAGGTAGCGCCGTGGGCGGAGGCATCGCGGGGGGCGAGTCGTCGTCTATCGTGTCGACGGCCCCGACCGGCTCGGACCCGGGAGTGTCGAGCGACCAACCACCGGCAAGGTCGTTGATCCGAGCCTTCGTCGCATCGCCGAGCCGGCGCCGTGTGCGCTCGTCGTCCGGCACCAGGAGACAGTAACATACACGATCCCCGGCGGCGATTTCGGCAACCGCCAATGAGGTTGACATGGGGTGCCAATCACGTTGACATGGACGAGGCGTGACGTGGCTATCGAACGCGGAGTTGGTCGCGAAGGGCTCCTTTGGTCGCGTCTTCAAGTTCGTCGATCCGCGCTCCGGCGAGGTCCGCGCGCTCAAGGTCGCGATCGCGACGGAGGGTGCCGAGGCCATGCTGCTGGCGGAGTTCGAGCAGTTAGGCAAACTCGCCCATCCGTCGTTGCCGCACGTCTACGAGGTCGGTCGCACCCCCGAGCGTGTCGCCGACGTGCCCGCCGGCGCGCCGTACTTCGTCACCGAATGGATCGCGGGCGGGCCGAGCGATGGCGTGCCCTGGACCGATCCGGCCGCGATCTGGTCGTTGCTCGTGGATCTCGCGGGTGCGCTCGCGGTGATCCACGCGAGCGGCCTCGTGCACGGCGATGTCTCGCCTCAGAACATCTTGCTCGCGCCCGATCGCGCGGTGCTCGTCGATCTCGGGCTCGCGAGCGGCGCGGGCGCGCGCGGTACGCCCGCGTTCATGGCGCCCGAGGCGCTCGCCGGGCACGTCGAGACGCGCGGAGATCTCTACGGACTCGGCGCTACGGTCGCTCGCCTCGTGCTCGGGACACCGCCGTTCAGCGGAGCGACGGTCGGCGAGCTCGCGTACGCGATCCTGACCCAGTCGCAGCCGCAGCTCGAAGGGCTCCCCGCCCCGCTCGCCGATCTGATCGATCGGCTGTACGCGCGCGATGCCGAGCGCCGGCCCGCGTCCGCGCTCGCCGTGCTCGACGAGCTCGACGAGCTCGCGCCCGCGATCGCCCCGGCGCTCGCGCGGCGCGCGC
>JBDTEH010000231.1:0-5850 GCA_039922635.1 Kofleriaceae bacterium
ACTCGATCCTCGATTCGTGCGATGGCGAGCTCGCGCGGCTGCGCTACCAGTACTCGAAGCTCGGCCAGTGGCTCGATAACCTGTCCGACGACGTCGTCGACAACGTGTTCCTGATCGCGGTCGGCCACGGCCTCGGCGGGATCTGGCAGACGTTCGGGATCTGCGCGGCCGCCGGGCGCGTGCTGGTCTCGCTCGTCACCTACGTCAGCGTGTACCGGCGCACCGGCACCGGCGACGTGTTCGCGTTCCGCTGGTGGTTCGAGAGCGACAAGCAGACCGCCGACGACGTCTACGATCCGAAAGCGATCACGACCTGGCTGCGCTCGTTCGGCCGCCGCGACACCTTCGTGTTCATCTGGATGCTCGCGTGCCTCGCCGGCTTTCCGTACTGGGTCATGGGCCACGGCCTCGTGATCGCCGCGGTCAACGTGAGCCTGCTCGTGCTCCAGTTCACCGTGTATCGCAAGAAGCTCGGCTGACGTCGTTCGTACGTCGCGTGCGCACCCCTCCACCCGAAACCGGTAATAACCGTATTAACCGGTTTCGCAGAGGGTGTGCCTCGGACGACGTACGAACCGCCGCCGAGCCGGAGGCCGCAGCGCCACGCGCGCGATTCGATCTCCACGCGATCCAGGCTCCACGCGATCCAGGCTCCACGGGATCCGGGCCCCGCGGGATCCGGGCCCCGCGGGATCCGGGCCCCCGGGATCCGGGCCCCCGGGATCCGGGCCCCGGGATCCGGGCCCACGTGGGACGGGCAACGTCAGATTTCGTGCAGTGTGCGCGAAATCCGACGCGACGCTGCCGGCGATCGCCGGACCTTGCCAAGGTTGGCGGTGGTCTCGATCCTGCTGTGGGTCGCATCACCATGCGCATCCACCTGTTCGCCGGCCTCGCGGGTCTCGCGGGCCTCGCGGGCCTCGCGGGCCTCGCCGCCTGTACGACCGGCTCGCCGCTCTCCCAGCTCGATCCGCAGGTCGAGATCCACGTCGATCCCGACCGCAACGTCACGGTCTCGATCACCACCTGGAACGACCTCGCGACGCTCCGCGACGTGATGACGACGGGGCAGCTCACGACCACCCTCGACGGGCAGCCCCTGCTGACCGACACGTTCCTGACCGGCACCTACGGCGGCAACGATCGCTACGTCGCGGCGTTCGAGACGGCGCCGGCGGATGCGCGCGAGAGTCCGGCGCCTCCGCCTTCGACCTCGACGATCGTGATCAGCGACGGCGACACCACGTGGACGGCGAAGGTCGACCAGATGTTCGCGAACGACCTCGCCCCGACGGCGCCGATCACGGCCGGGTCCAACGTGTTCGAGTGGCCGAGCGCGGCCTCGCCGGATCCGTGGTCGACGATCGCGTGGGCGTGTGTCGAGGTGACCGGCGTATCCTCGGCGTGCGAAGGCGAGGCGTCCGACGATCCGACGATCGCGGTGTCGCAGCAGTTCATCACCGCGACGCTCGCCGGCACGGCGGGCGAGCAGGTCGTGGTCACGGGCGAGCGCCATGTCGACCCGGAGAGCAGCGGCAACGGGCCGGTGTTCCTCACGCGGATCGCGGCGCGTTACGAGGGCGTCCTTCAGTAACATTCCGAAACCACATCGGATCTCGGCGCGCAACCTCGAGCACCCGCGGCCGATAGCGTGCTCGTGGGCGAATTCGAGAGCCGCGGTCCGACCCACGCGGGGCCGTCGTTCGCGAGCTCGAGCTATGTCGCGCCCGCGCGCGAGCCTACGCCCGAGGAACGTGCGCGAGACCTCGTCGGCGGGGCGACGCAGCAGCTCGCCTCGGTACGCCACGCGATGGCGGAGCTCACTGCCGCGCACGACGCGAACGATCTGCAGCGCTGGACCCACGCCCGCAGGCAGCTCGACACCGCGATCACGCACGCGAACCGCCGGTTCGAGCAGACCCGATCGCAGCTGCGCGACACGCCGCCCGAGGCGACCGCGGCGTTCGAGACCTCGGCACGCGACCTCGCGGACCTCACCGGCCGCGCGCAGGTCGCGGAGCCGCCGAAGGGTTATGCGCAGGTCGCGCTCGAGGCCGAGTTGCTCGCGGCGCTGCGCGCGCCGAGCGTCGCGGGGTTCGCGGGCCGCCGCGAGGCGGTGCGCGCCGAGCTCGACCAGCTCGCGATCGCCGACTTGCGCGTGCTGCGCGCGCGGATCGCCTCGCCACAACCACAGGACGAGCTCGCCGGCGAGATCTGGAAGCTCGGCCCGCAGCTGCGCCAGGAGGTCGCCGACTTCATCCACGTCACCGATCGCCGCAAGGCGCGCGAACGCGCGGCGGCGGTGCGAGGCAAGCCCGTGGCGATCGCACCCGAGCCCGAATCGCTCGATACGAAGTTGCGCCGCGCGTTCGAAGGCAGCGACGTCGAGGCCGGCGTGCTCGCGGTGATCGCGACGCTCGACTTTCACCCGCGGCGCACGCTCGCGACGCGGTTGCGCACCTATCGGCCCGGCAGCGGTGACGACGTCGCGGCACGGTTCATCGCGCTCGATCCGACCGCCCGCGAACGCATCCTTCAGGAGCTCGCGAGAGAACGTCCGCGTGCCGACGTCGCCGACGTCGCCGACGTCGCCGACGTCGTTCATGCGGCCTCACCGCCGGCGTTGCAGACCGGTTCGGTGTTCGAGCTCGCACCGGTGGCGCGAGCACCGGTGGCGCGAGCACCGGCGGAGCAAGCCCACACCGGCGAACAGCTGCACGAGTTGCAGGCGAACCTCGACCAGACGCTGCGGGCGGTCACCGGCTCGTCCGCCGCGCCAATGCGCAAGCAGCCCGAGCACTACCTGCGCGACCATGCCTCCGAGGCCTGGGACGTGGTCGGCCGCTACCTGCGCCGTGTGCAGTTTCCGGCGCCGAGCCCGCGCCTCGTGTGGCGCGACGACGACGCGTTCGTCGATGCGACCGTGCGCGCGCTCGGCGAGATGTCCCTGTTCGCGCGGCGTGAAGCGCTGATGGAGGTGCTGTATCCAGCCGATCCGTATGCGCTGCTCGCGGGCCTGATCCCGATCGGTGATGGCTGGGTCCCGACGGTCGGCAGCGCGCTGGCGCAGCTGTTCGAGCCAGCGATCGTCGAGTCGCTGCGCCGCCTCGGCCCACGGTGGGTCGAGATCGCCGAACACCGGCCCCGGCCGGAGGGCCTCGCCGACGAGCATGAATCCCTCGTCGCAGCCGCCGATCTGATCGCGAGTGCTCCGATCGATCTCGCGGTGCGCCGCGGGTTGACGGCTCGCGCGGTCGTCGCGCTGACCGAGACGCATCGGTTCGCACCACGCGACGGCGTGGTCCGTGCGCTCCGGCCCGTGGACCTCGAATGGCAGGGCGCCCGCGACCGGGCGATGTGGAACTGGGTCCGCGTCACCGCGCCGAGTGACGCGAGCAGCGAAGAGGTGGCCGCCGCGCTGTGGCCGCACGCCAGCGACCCGAGTGCGCGTGCCTATGGCCTCGTCGCCTCCGGCTCGTACTTCGGCGTGCCCCCCTCGTGGGCGCGCGAGCTGGCCGGTGCGCAGGGCTTCGTCCCCGCGACGACGACCGCCGACAGCTCGGCGTCGCAGCTCGTCACGCTCGCGTCCGGCGGCGCGGCCGACGAGCTCGCTCTCGACGCCGCCGCGCATCACCATCCGCGCGCGAGCTCGGGAACCGTGAGCGTGGCGCTCGCGGATGTCACGCTCCAGCTCGGCCACCTCGCGGAGCTGTTCGCGCCGTGGCAGCTCGGCGACGACGTCGCGATCGCTGCGACGTGGGTGAGTCGCAAGCAGCACGAGCTCGCGACCGCATCCGCTCACGACCGCGCGAAGTGGCAGCCCGTGATCACAGATCAGCGAGATCGCCTGGGCCGGATCGCAGCGGGCGCGCGCGAGCTCGTTCACACCAAGCCCACCACGTCGCACCCGGCAGGCGCGAAGGACGCGAAGGACGCGAAGGATGACCCGGTCCGGCGGATCGTGACGACCTATGCGCGCGCCATCGCGACCTCATTCCTCGGCGACGCCAGCGAGCGACTGATCGCGAGCGCTGCCCACGAGCAAGCCACGCTGGGCTTGACCACGTTGCGAGCGAGCACGAACGACCTGGCGATGGTGATCGGCGACGGCAACGGCCTCGACCCGAAGCAGCTCGCGCGCGCCGAGCAGCTCGCGACCGAATCGCGGCTGATGCAGACGAACACGCTCGCCGGCCAGGGCACCGATCCGGACGCCCTCGAGCGGCTCGCACTAGGCACGCAGGAGCTCGCGCTGCACCTCCGGATCGAGCAGGCCCAGCACCAGCTACGCGCGCTCCGCAGCGCGGCGGCGCAGGTCACGAGTGGGGCGATCGCGAAGCTGGTCGCGGCGTTCCCGGGCAAGTTCCACGATCTCGAGGTGGTCGGTAGCGAGCTCGCCAACCACCTCGCGATGGTGCAGAGCGCGTGGAGCTACGACGTCAGCGGCGCGAGCCAGCTCCGCGATCCGGACGACTACGCGCGCGAGATGTTGCACCTGCGGCGTGGTGCGCTCGCGCGGGCCCAGGCTCGGTTCGCCGCGATCAAGCAGGACGAGGGGCTCGTGACCTTCCTCGAAGCGGGCGCATCGGTGATCGAGCACGAGGTCGAGGTCGTCGGCTTCGTGACCGCGTGCGTCCAGCTGCTCGCGCTGATCGGGATCAGCATCGTCGCGAACGCCGCCGGTGGCGCGGTCGCCGAGACCATCGCCGGTTGGGGCGCGACGGCGGATGCGGTCGAGAGCGCCACGTTGCTCGCGCGCGGTGCACGGGTCGCCGGCCGCGTGGTGGGTATCGCCAGCGAAGCCGCGGTCAACACCGCCGGCCAGCGCGCCGTGCAAGGCAACCCCGAGGACATGTCGTTCGTCGCAGGCATGGCCGAGAACGCGTTGATGACCGTCGGCGGCGAGGTCGTGTTGTCTCGGATCGGCAAGGATCTCGAATTCGCGAGGACCATCGAGCGCTCGACCGGCTCGTTGTGGGCGCGTACGAAGACCGTGGGTGCGGTGATCCTCGCACATGGGGTCACGATCTCGAGTCACGTGATCATCAATGCCGCGACCTCGTACGTCGCACATCTGATGGTCAAGCGCGGCCACGCGGAACCCTCGAACGCGACGCTCACCGAGTGGTTCATGCAGGGCGCCGCCGTCGCGATCGGTCGCTACGTGCACGGTCAGATCGGCCCGCGCCGCGAGCTCTACGCGAAGCTCGCGGCGCTGCGCGAGTTCGACTCCGCGAAGCACCTGTTGCGCGACGCCGACGCGCTACTCGGGCTCGCGACCACGGCCGAGTCCGCTCCGTCGGATCGCCACGCGCTCGACCTGCTCGCCCAGCAGCGCGCGCTGCTGACCGAGGAGCTCGCCGTGCTCGAGGCGGCGGCCAGCGATCCGGCGAAGCAACGCGCGCTCGAGCTCGCGGCCCCGACCCTGCGCGGCATGAAGCGGTTCGCCCAGGCTCGGCTCGCCGACCTCGACGCGACCGACCTGGCCGCGATCCCGCTGCGCTCCGCGCACCTCGAGGAGCTGATCCCCGGCGAGGTGTGGAGGGGCACGCCGCACCAGATCCACGACGCGCTCGAGGCCGCGGGCCACGCCAACATGTCGGTGGAGGGCGCGCGCGATGCGCATGGCGTGTGGAAGATCCGGATCGGCCAGCGCACCGTCACCGTGCACGAGGTCGACGCCGAGCGCGCGCCGCCGGCGAGTGAAGCCGCGCCAGGTGCTCCGCACGAGCACGAGCCGGACCCGAAGGCGGGTTCGTTGATCCGCAAGGTGGGAGCGTCCAAGGCGTTCGGCGAGCAGCACGCGCACGCGCCGGGCTCGGTGCCGATCGATGCGGTGCTCGGGATGGT
>JBDTEH010000232.1:0-29460 GCA_039922635.1 Kofleriaceae bacterium
TGGCGATGATGCCCAGGGCGAGGCCGGGGAAGATGTACGAGTTGTTGGTCTGGTTGATCGCGATCGTGCGGCCTTCGAAGCTGACCGGCGCGAACGGGCTCCCGCTCGAGACCAGCGCACGGCCCTCGGTCCAGTCGATCAGATCCTGGGCGGTCGCTTCGCTGCGCGAGGTCGGGTTCGACAGCGGGAAGATCACCGGCCGCGCGGTGTGGCGCGCCATCTCGCGCACCGCCCCCTCGGTGAACGCACCGGCCTGGCCCGAGACGCCGATCAGCACGGTCGGATGGACCTGGCGCACGACATCCTCGAGCGATCCACCGGAGACCTCCTCGGTCGCGCGCGCGTACGCGAGCTGCTCGGGACGAAACTCGCGCATGTCCCGAGTGAGCAGGCCGCGGCGCTCGATCGCGTAGAACCGCGAGCGCGGCTCCGGCACGCCCTGATCGCGCATCAGCTGCGCCATCAGGTTCGCGATGCCGAGCCCGGCGCTGCCGAACCCGACGATCACGATGCGCTGGTCGGCGAGCGGGATCCCGGTGACGTTGATCGCGGACAGCAGCGTCGCCACGGCGATCGCCGCGGTGCCCTGGATGTCGTCGTTGAACGTGCACAGCTCGTCGCGGTAGCGCGCGAGCAACCGCGAGGCGTTGACGCCCGCGAAGTCCTCCCAGTGGAGCAGCACGTGCGGCCAGCGCCGCTCGACCGCCTTGACGAACACGTCGACGAACGCGTCGTAGTCGGCGCCGCGCACGCGGGTGTGGCGCCAGCCGATGTACAGCGGATGTTTGAGCAGGTCGTCGTTATCGGTGCCGACATCGAGCAGGATCGGCAGGCAATGCTCGGGGTGGATGCCGCCGAGCGCGGTGTAGAGCGCGAGCTTGCCGATCGGGATCCCCATCCCGCCGGCGCCTTGATCGCCGAGGCCGAGGATGCGTTCGCCATCGCTCACGACGATGCACTTGATCGCGTCAAAGCGGGGGTGGCCGAGGATCTGCGCGATCCGATCCTTGTTCGGATACGACAGGAACAGGCCGCGTGGCTTGCGCCAGATCTCGGAGAACCGCTGGCAGCCTTCGCCGACGGTCGGCGTGTAGACCAGCGGCAGCATCTTCTCGACGTCGCGCGCGAGCAGCGCGTAGAACAGCGTCTCGTTGGCGTCCTGGAGGTCGCGCAGGAAGCCGTACTTCTGGAAGTCGGTGTCCTGCGCGTCGAGCGCGTGCTCGCGGCGCTGGGCCTGGAGCTCGAGCGAGCCGAGGTGAGGAGGGAGCAGGCCGTGGAGCCCGAACTCGTCGCGCTCGCGCTCGTCGAACGCGGTGCCCTTGTTGAGCCGCGGTGAGTTGATGAGATCGATGCCGGAAAGCGTGACCTGGAACGACTTGGTCATGGCGAGCGCGCAGCGTACCGTGAGTCATGCCCGAAGACTTCAGTGCACAGCTCAACGGCATGCTCGGCGGTTGGAATACCGCGATGGGGCTGCGGTTCACCAAGGTGACCGAGGAGGAGTGCATCGGCGAGCTCGTGATCGCGCCGATCCACACCCAGCCGTACGGGATCGTGCACGGCGGCGTACACTGCGGGATCATCGAGGCCGCGTGCTCGACCGGCGCCGCCGTCGTCGCGCTCGCGCGCAAGCAATCGGTGGTCGGGCTCGATAACTCGACGTCGTTCGTGACCGCGGTGCGCGGCGGCACCCTGCACGTCACCGCGACGCCGGTGACCCGCGGCCGCAAGACCCAGCTGTGGCAGGCGGTCGTCACCAACGACGAAGGCCGCACGTGCGCGACCGGCCGGGTGCGCCTGCTGTGCCTCGACGCCGGCAGCGATCTCGCCGGCGCTAAGGTGTGACACCGATCGCGCCGAGGATCTGATCGACGCCAGCGCCGAACTGCAAGGAGCCGAGGTCGACGACCGAGCCGTCATCGTGGAACGCGAGCTGGCGGATCGACGACAGCTCGGCGACCAGGACGTGGCCTTCGAGGTCGCCGCGATCGATCGTCGCGACATCGCCGGGCAACATCGGGCCTGCGCCGGCATACGCGACCTTGCCGCGGATCCGCCAGGCGTGGTTCGTACCGCCGTCATCGAGCACGTAGATCGAGTCGCCGTCGGCGGTGCTGGTCACGATCGCGACGTTGCCGAACGGCGAGGTCGCGATCGCTTCAGGGTCCGCGATCGGCGTCAGCACGGTGGCCGGGACCAGCAGGTCGGCGCCGACGCTGACCACGCCGACCCGGTTCGGGACGCCGGAGAAGGCGTTCGTATCGCCGATCAACAGCGTCTTGTGGTCGGCGCTGAGCGCGAAGCCGCCGACGATCGCGTTGTCGTCGCCGAACGCGTCGCTGCTGGTGTCGACCGTCGGCGCCGAGAGCGCGCCCGACCAGTGCAGCATCACCGCCTCGTTGCCGGTGGGCGCGTCGAGCACGCTCTGGCCGGTGGCGACGAACGCGCGATCGCCAGCGAGGACCAGGCCGTTCGGCGTGCTCGCCGCCGCGAGCTTGCCGATCAAGCTCGGCGTGCCGTCGCAGCCGAGGCGGAGCGCGTAGATGCCGCCGCCGTTCGCGGTGGTATCGCTGTCGAGCACGTAGGCGAAGTCGCCGCTCGGATCGACGACGACGCGGCTCGCCGAGAACATGCCCATGCCGAACCCCGGATCGATCACCGAGGGCGTGCCATCGCCGGCGAGCGCGAACACGCCGACCGTGCCGTCTTGCTGCGGCACGAGGCCGACCTTGCCGTCGGGCGTGAACTGGATCGCCCCGGACGAGGTGTTGTGCATGGCGAACGTCGCCGGCGTCGGTGGTCGAGTGAGCTCGCCGGCGGCGGACAGCGCGAGCACCTCGTACGTCGGCGCGGGATCTGACGCCGCGGTGTACGGCTTGGACACGACGACGTGGCGAGCGCCGTCGGGAGCGAGGGTGCGGCCACAGGTCGTGGCGCTGCCGCTCCCGGCACCGTCGAGCATCGGCATCGCATCCTGGACCGGATGGGTGCCCGCGGCATCGTTGCCGCCACAGCCGACCAGGACGAGCAAGAAGATCGTGCGACGCATGCGCGCGCATCCTGCCACGTGACACCCTCGCGGTCATGCCCGGAACGGACTGGAAAGAGCTCATCGCGCCCGACGAGGGCCAGCGCTTCGAGTACTTCACGAGCGTGTTGTCGGGCATCCAGGCCAAGGCCAACGCAGGCCGGGCGCTACACGCGAAGGGCAACCTCGGCGCCGAGGCGACGTTCGAGGTGCTCCCGGGCCTCGCGCCCGACGCCGGGCACGGCATGTTCGACACGCCGAGGACCTACCCCGCAGTGGTGCGCTACTCGAACGGCGCCGCGCGCCGCCAGCACGACAAGAAGCCCGACGTCCGCGGCATCGCGATCAAGGTGATCGGCGTGGCGGGCGAGAAGGTCATCCCGGGCATGGAGGCCGCGGTGACCCAGGACTTCCTCGCGATCCGGACGCCGGTCACCCCGGTGCGCGATGCCGAGGAGTTCATCAAGCTCGTGCGCGCGGCGCAGACGCCCTTGTTGTTGCCGTTCCGGTTGATCGGCAGCCTCGGCCTGGTGCGCGCGTTCCAGGTCATCAAGGCCGCGCTCGCCGGATTCAAGCTGCCGACGGCGCCGCTCGCCGCCACCCAGTACTACACCGCGTTGCCCAGCCAGCTCGGGCCGTACGCGGTGCAGTACGTGATCCGGCCGCACGACGCCGTGGCAGTGACCAAGGGCGGCGAGCTCGGCGAGGAGCTGGCGGTGCGCCTGCGCAGCGCGCCGGTGAGCTACGACCTGTGCGTGAAGTTCTACACCGATGCAGTGGCGACGCCGATCGAGGACGCGAGCGTCGAGTGGAAGGGCGAGCTGGTCCCGGTCGCGCGGATCACGCTGCCGGTCCAGGACGTCACCTCGGCGCGCGGCAAGGCGATCACCGAGTTTGTCGAGCGCGCGGCGTTCGATCCATGGCACTGCCGCAAGGACATGAAGCCGCTCGGCAACGTGATGCGCGCGCGCAACCACGCGTATCGCGCGAGCACGCAGGCGCGCGATGCGGCGCCCGAGCCGACCGCGATGCCGGCGTTTACCTGACGCGCCGGGCTTCAGAAGATGTCTCGGTGGAATCCATGCAGATCGGTGCAACAGCAGGACCGCACGGTGGCCGGCGCACTGCGCGGACGCGCACGACGATCCGCGTCGTAACCACGCGACATGGCGGACGGCGGCCTCGGCCCCGGCGTTGCAATACCGCTGCGGCATGACCAACGACAACCTGAAAGACAAGATCGACAACGCGGCCGACAAGGCGAAGGACGCCGCGGAACGTGCCGGCACCAAGATCAAGGACGGCGCCAACAAGGTCGCCGACAAGACCCACGACGCGGCCGACAAGATCAAGGACGCCGGCAAGGACCTCGGCAAGAAGGTCGGCGGCTGACCGAGCTCGACGTTCGTGACGCGCTGGGGGAGCCGCGCTTCTCTGGCGCGTCGGCTTTTTCGGCTACGCTCACGGTATGGCGTTCCGGATCTGCCCGCTGTGCGAAGCGTGCTGCGGCCTCGAGCTCGGGATCGAAGGCGATCGCGTGATCTCGGTACGAGGTCACGCCGCGGACGTCGCGAGCCACGGCTTCATCTGCCCGAAGGGGGCGGTCCTCGGCGAGCTGCACGACGATCCGGATCGCCTGCGCGCGCCGCTGGTCAAGCGCGATGGCCGCCACGTCGAGGTCACGTGGGACGAGGCGTTCGCGGAGATCGAGCGCCGGCTCGTGCCGATCCTCGCGCGTGGCCGCGATGCGGTCGCGGTGTCGCTCGGCAATCCGACGGCGCACAAGTTCGGGCTCCTGCTCTACGGTGCGCGGCTCGGCCGTGCGCTCGCGACCAAGAACATCTATTCAGCGTCGACGCTCGATCAGATGCCGAAGCAGCTCGCGTGCGGCCTGATGTTCGGGCACTGGCTCTCGGTCCCGGTCCCGGATCTCGCGCGCACCGAGCTGCTCGTGGTGCTGGGCGCGAACCCGGTGGTGTCGAACGGCAGCATGTGGACCGTGCCGGACTTCCGCGGCAAGGCCAAGGCGATGCAAGCGCGCGGCGGCACGCTGATCGTGATCGATCCGCGCCGCACCGAGACCGCGGCGCTCGCCGATCGGCACGTGTTCATCCGTCCCGGTGGCGACGCGTTCCTGTTGCTCGCCATCGCGAACGTACTCGTCGCGGAGCGGCTCGTGAAGCTCGGCCGGCTCGCCGATCACGTCGCGGGGCTCGACGACTTCGCGACGGCGGTCGCGCCGTTCACGCCGGCGCGGGTCGCGGCGCGCTGCGGGATCGCGGCGGACCAGATCGCGGAGCTCGCGCGCACGATCGCGGCGGCGAACCGCGCCGCGGTGTACGGCCGGATCGGTACCTGCACGCAGGAGTACGGCACGCTCGCGAGCTGGCTCGTCGACGCGATCAACGTGTTGACCGGCAACCTCGATGCGCCGGGCGGCGCGATGTTCGCGAAGGCGGCCGCGTTCGCGGCGAACACGCTCGGCACGCCGGGCCGCGGCAAGGGCATCACGACCGGCCGGCGCAGGAGCCGGGTCAGCGGCGCGCCCGAGGTGTTCGGCGAGCTCCCGATGGGCTGCCTCGCCGAGGAGATCGAGACTTCGGGCGAGGGTCAGATCCGCGCGCTCGTGACGGTCGCGAGCAACCCGGTGCTGTCGGCGCCGAACGGCGCGCGGCTGGCGCGGGCGCTGGCCGGCCTCGAGCTCGTGATCAGCCTCGACATCTACCTCAACGAGACCACGCGCCACGCCGACGTGATCCTGCCCGGGCTCTCGCCGCTCGAGGACGCGCACTACGACGTCGCGTTCCCGCAGCTCGCGTGGCGCAACACCGCGCGGTTCAGCCCCGCGGTGCTGCCCCGTCCGGATCGCCCGGCGGAGTGGGAGCTGCTGCTCCGGCTGACCGCGATCGCGATGGGGCGCGGCGCGGCGGCAGATCTGGACGCGCTCGACGACGAGCTCACCGCGGCCGACGTGCGCCGCACCGCGGGGCCGTTCGCCGAGCCGATGCTCGCGGCGGTGAAGGAGCTGCGCGGCCCCGAACGCGTGCTCGAGCTCGCGCTCCGCGCGGGCCCATACGGTGACCGCTTCGGCCAGGTTCCGGACGGCCTATCGCTCGCGAGGCTGCGCGCGCATCCGGAGGGCATCGATCTCGGCGAGCTCGCCCCGCGGATCCCCGAGGTGCTGCGCACGCCCTCGGGCAAGATCGAGCTCGCGCCGGCGATGCTCGTCGCGGATCTCGCGCGCCTCACCGCCGATCTCGAGCGCCCGGTTCCGGAGCTGGTCGTGATCGGCCGGCGCCAGCTGCGCTCGAACAACTCGTGGATGCACAACCTGCCGACACTCGCGGCCGGGCGGTTTCGCGGCACCGCGCTGGTCCATCCGAGCGACGCGGCGCGGCACGGGATCGCGAACGGTGCGCGCGCCGAGCTCGTGCGCGGCGACCGTACGATCACCATCGAGGTCGAGCTCAGCGACCACATGATGCCCGGCGTGATCAGCGTACCTCACGGCTGGGGGCACGACGTGCCCGGTACGCGCATGCAGGTCGCCGCCGCGCGTCCGGGCGCGAACCTCAACGCGCTGTTCGACGAAGCGCTGCGCGATCCGCTGAGCGGCAACGCGGTGCTCGGCGGGGTGGCCGTCGAGCTGCGCGCCGTGCGCCATGGGCAGGCCCGGTAGTTCGGTCTAAGCTGACACTCATGACCACGCACAACTTCCAGGTCTCGGTCGACGATCAGGTCTTCCTCGAGGAGGGTGGCGAAGAGGTCGGCGCGGTGCGACGGGTCGCGAAGGACCACCTCGTCGTCTACGTCGAGAACAACGGTGACTTCGAGGTCCCCGGGCCGGCGGTGCGCGCGGCGCACGACGGCAAGGTCGTGCTCGACGCGACGCTGCTCGCGCCGGAGTTCCTCAAGGCGGTCGACAAGGCGCACACCAAAGAGTCCGAGTAACAGTGGTATGAGGCGGGCATGGACGTCGCGCCCACGCTCGCCGCACTCGGAGTCACCGCTCGCCTCGACGATGGCGAGCTGATCGCCCGTTCCCCGATCGATGGCTCGATCACCGCGCGGCTCGCGACCCACGATGCCGCGGCGGCGACGGCCGCGATCGCGCGTGCGCAGGCCGCGTTCGAGGTCTGGCGCACGGTGCCGGCGCCGCACCGCGGCGAGCTGGTCCGCCTGTTCGGCGAGGAGCTGCGCGCCCACAAGGATCGGCTCGCGGCGCTGGTCACGATCGAGGCCGGCAAGATCGTCGCCGAGGCGCGCGGCGAGGTCCAGGAGATGATCGACATCTGCGACTTCGCGGTCGGGATGTCGCGCCAGCTCTACGGGCTCGCCATCGCGTCGGAGCGGCCCGGCCATCGCATGGCCGAGACCTGGCACCCACTCGGCGTCGTCGGCGTGATCAGCGCGTTCAACTTTCCGGTCGCGGTGTGGGCCTGGAACTTCGCGCTCGCGATCGTGTGCGGCGATGCGGTCGTGTGGAAGCCCTCCGAGAAGACGCCGCTGACCGCACTGGCGTGTGGGGCGCTGTTCGAGCGGGCCTCCGCGCGGTTCGGTGCGGCGCCCGCCGGGTTGTCGCAGATCTTGATCGGCGGTGCCGCCACCGGTAGCGCGCTCGTCGATGATCCACGCGTCGCGCTGGTCAGCGCGACCGGTTCGACGCGGATGGGGCGTGCGATCGCTCCACGGATCGCGGCGCGGTTCGGGCGCTCGTTGCTCGAGCTCGGCGGCAACAACGCGATGGTCGTGGCGCCGACCGCGGACCTGGAGCTCGCGACCCGCGCCGTGCTGTTCTCCGCGGCCGGCACGTGTGGTCAGCGCTGCACGTCGCTGCGCCGGCTGATCGTTCACGAGCAGATCCGTGACGACCTGGTCGCGCGAGTCGAGCGTGCGTACGGCCAGCTCCGGATCGGCGATCCGCGCGAGCCGGCCACGCTCGTCGGGCCGCTGATCGATGGCGCCGCGTTCGACTTGATGCAAGCCGCGCTGGGCCGCGCGCGCGGTGAGGGTGGCGAGCTCCGCGGCGGAGGCCGTGCGCAGGTCGCGGGCTGCGAGGGCGGCGCGTACGTGACGCCCGCGGTCGCGCGCATGCCGGCGCAGAGCTCGATCGTGCGCGACGAGACGTTCGCGCCGATCCTGTACGTGCTCGGCTATCACGAGCTCGACGAGGCGATCGCGCTCAACAACGGCGTCGCGCAGGGATTATCGTCGTGCATCTTCACGAACGACCTCCGCGAGGCCGAGCGGTTCCTGTCCGCGGCGGGCAGCGACTGCGGCATCGCGAACGTCAACCTCGGTCCGAGCGGTGCCGAGATCGGCGGTGCGTTCGGCGGCGAGAAGGAGACCGGCGGCGGCCGCGAGTCCGGATCGGATGCCTGGAAGAGCTACATGCGGCGCGCGACCAATACGATCAACTACTCGAGCGAGCTGCCGCTCGCGCAGGGCATCACGTTCAGCTAGGTCCGGGTCCTGCGTGCGACGCCGAGCCGCCGGAGTCACGCGCGCTGGACGCGCACGCTCGGATCGCCCGCCACGTCGAGCACGAGGCGCGCCGCGCCGCCGGCGAGCTTCTTGTTCGTCGCGCCCTTGGTCACGAGCTCGCGCAGTTGCGTGGTCGTGAGCTGCTTGCCCGCGATCTCGAACCACACCACGAACCGACAGCCTTCGCGCCACCGCGAGCAGCCCCAGCCGCGCGAGCCGGTCAGCAGCGTGCCGGCGGTGCAGCGCGGACACCGAAGCTCGGCGGGTGCGCGCTTCGGCTTCCCCGCGCGCTCGGCGGGCGACCCGGAGTGGTCACGGGCCCCGAGCCGGGGCGTTGCCGGCGGCGGCGTACGTGCGGGTGGCGCTGCCCGGTCGCGGGTGAGCGGCACGGCGCGGTCGCGGATCGGGGGCGAGGCCGAGCTCTGGACGGGCTGAGAGGGATCGCCGGGGCGATGCGACGGCGCGGGGGCATCCGGAAACTCGGTCCGACCGGGCTGGGTGCTCGCGCGCAAGGCCGCGATGATCGCGGCGTCGTGCTGGCTCTCCATCCGCGACGACAACGGCACCGGTGCGCACGAGGGCGATGCCCCACGTGGGGCGGACGACGGCCGGGCCGACGATCGCGGTGCCCGACCTGGGGCCGACGCTCCGTCGCGTTTGCGCGAGCCGCGCTTCGAGCCGCCGGAGCGCCCATCGCCGGCGCCACGCTGGCCGCCGCCGCGGACTTCCCATGCGGGCGGCGGCTGATTCGCCGGCGGCGGCGCGGGCGTCGAGTTACGGATCGCCGCGACGAGGTCGCGGACATAGCGTTCGATGTCCGCCATGAATGCGGCGCGCGATTCTTCGCCGCGCGCGATCCGTGAGAGCCGCGCTTCCCACGCGCCGGTCAACTCGGGCGAGGCGAGGCTCGCGACCGGCAGCGCCTCGATCAGGCTGGTGCCGGTGGCGGTCGGGAGCAGGTGCTGGCGCTCGCGCACGATGAAGTCACGCTTGAGCAGCGTCTCGATGATCGCGGCGCGGGTCGCCGGCGTGCCGAGCCCGCTATCCTTCATCGCGGCGCGCAGCGCCTCGTCGTCGATCGCCTTGCCGGCGGACTCCATCGCGCCGAGCAGCGTCGCCTCGGAGAACCGCGCCGGCGGCGTGGTCTGTTTCGCGCGTGCGGCGAACGAGCCGGTCAGCAGCTGGCCCTCGACGAGGGGCGGCAGCAGGTGCCGGGCTTCGGCGTCGTCCGCATCTTCGCGGCCCTCGCGGTCATCGCGGCCCTCGCGGCCCTCGCGCCTGGCTCGGTCATCGCGCACGCTGCTCGCTTCGTCGATCCCGGCGACCGCTTGCCACCCCGCGGCGGTGCGCACGCGGCCGCGCGCGAAGTAGCGATCCGGCGGCGGTGGCGCGACCTCCAAGATGACCGGCTCGCCGCTGGCTGCCGGGGCCACGCCAGGCGCTGCAGCGGCAGCGTTCGCGAGCGTGCTCATCGCCGGCGCCGGATCCGATGCACCCGGCACACCCGGCGCCGGTGCCGCCACGCGGATCCACGCCTCGGTGACCGCGAACTCGGCATCGCCGTGAAACGCGCCCACGAACCGCCGCGCGACGAGATCGAACAACCTGCGCTCGTCGCGATCGAGCGCCTCCATCCGCACCGTGGCGCCGGTCGGGATGATCGCGTGGTGATCGTGGACCTTGCTGTCGTCGAACACGCGGCGCGGCCGGCTCGTGCCATCGACCAGGGCCGCGAGCAGCGGCGTGACGAACGGCGCGTACTCGGGGACCGCCGCGAGTGCGCCGAACAACGCCGGCAGCTCGCCGGCGAGATCGTCCGATAGGTGGCGCGAGTCGGTGCGTGGATACGTCAGGATCTTGTGGCGTTCGTACAGCGCCTGCGCGAGCTCGAGCGTGCGCGTGGCGGTGAACCCGAACCGCCGGTTCGCGGTGCGCTGCAGCGCGGTCAGATCGAACAGCAGGGGCGGCGGCTCGCGGACGGCCTTCGCGCGCACGCGCTCGACCACCGGCGCAAACGGCGCGACGGCCTCGCGATCGCGCGTGGCGATCGAGCTCGCGAGCTCCAGGCTCGCGAGCCGGGTGCTCGGACCGTGCTTCCAGATCGCCCCGAACGTGCGGCCCTCCGCCGTCGCGAGCTCGGCGCGGACCTCCCAGTACGCGCGCGGCTCGAACCCCTGGATCTCCTGCTCGCGCCCGACGATCATCGCGAGGGTCGGAGTCTGGACGCGGCCGATCGAGTACAGCGACGTGTGGCCGCCCTCGCGGTTGCGGACCGTCACCGCGCGCGTCGCGTTCATGCCGACCAACCAGTCCGCCTCGGAGCGCGAGCGGGCGGCATCGGCGAGCGGGTCGAGGTCCACCGCGGGCCGCAGCGCCGCGAGCCCGCGGCGGATCGCCGCATCGGTCATCGACGAGATCCACAGGCGCCGTACCGGTAGCCGGGCGCCGGCGTACTGATAGACGTAGCGAAAGATCAGCTCGCCCTCGCGACCTGCATCGCACGCGTTGATCGCCCCACGAAACCTCCGATCGCGCAGCAACGCACGCACCGCGCGGAGGTGCCCGGCGGCGTGCGCCGATGGGCGGAGCCGGAACTCGCGTGGCACCATCGGGAGCGCGTCGAGCCGCCACGGCTTCCACGCCGGATCGTACGCCGCGGGTTCGTCGAGCTCGACGAGGTGCCCGATGCACCACGTGATCACGTGATCGGTGCCCTCGAACGCATCCTTGCCGGCCGGCCGCACACCGAGTACGCGCGCGAGGTCGCGCGCGACGGACGGCTTTTCAGCGACTACGAGCTCCACCGATCGATCCTACCGGAGGAGGCTGACAGGTCGGGTTGGTCGCCGTCGCCACGAGCACGATGCCCGGACGACCGTCGGCACGCGCGTTGCTCCCCTGAAGCTCATGCGTACTCCATGGATCGTTATCGGGCTCGCTGCCGCGGCTACCGCCGCTGGTGTCGTCTACGTCGTTCGCAAGCGTCGCGCCGCGATCGAGGCGACCGCGGACCAGGCCCCGTTCGACATCGTCGAAGCCGAGCTGATCGAGGTCGAGGTGATCCCGATCGTCGAGCTTGCCTTCGATCCTGCACCGTAGGCCCTGCACCGTAGGCCCTGCACCGTAGGCCCAGTCGGGCCCGCTCCAAACGCTCACCCGTGCGCGGGCGACTCGTGGTGGAGCCACGGCTCGACCAGCTCGTGGGTGCGCTCGAGCAGGCGGCGGCGCACGTCTGGAACGTACGCCTGCGGATCGGCCCTCATGGGGGCGTGTTGATCGTAGAACGTGCCGGTCACACCGGCCAGCGTTCGATCGATCACGAAGCAAATCGCTTCGGCGCCCACGCTCGCCGGGCCCAGTGGCGTGATGCCGGATTCTCGCACCATGCCGGTATCGAGGAACGTGCCGGGATGCATCGAGTTGATCGGCACGCGCTGCGCGGCGGCGAGCGCGAACGCATGCGTGACGAGCGCGAGCTTGCTGCGCCGATACGCGACGATGCCGTCGTAATCGCGCTCCATCATCAGGTCGTCGAAGTCGAGCGCGCGCTGGCCGATCGAGGCCACCTGCACCACGGCGCGCACGCGATCGAGGAGCGCGTGCGTCAACACGTAGGGCGCGAGGTAGTTCACGGCGAACCGCAGCTCGAACCCATCGCGGCTGACCTCGCGATGCATCTGGTCGCGGCCGAACCCGACGCCGGCGTTGTTGACGAGGAGATCGATCGCGCCGACCTCGCGCGCGAGACCTGCCACCTCTGCGAGCGACGCGAGATCCGCCACGATCCCGCGCATGCCGAGCCGCGCCGCGACCGGCTCGACCTGCTCGCGCGTGCGTCCGTGCACGATCACGCGGGCGCCGTCGCGGACGAGTCGCTCGGCGACGAGCTCGCCGAGCCCACCGGTCGCGCCGGTGACAAGCACGGTCAGATCCATGATGAGTCGTCACGATACCGCGTGGGCGTCGAGCGTGCGCGCTCGCCGAGCGTGCGAGTACGCCCGTCGGCCGACCGGCGGGCTGCGCGGCCAGCTCATGCGCGCGCGGCGGTCGCGATCCGGCGCTGGACCTGGACCCAGAGCTCGCTGGCGCGATCGATGTCGTTCCGGCATGCCGCTTCGAGCGCGTGGAGCTCGTCGACCGCCTCCGGTACGTAGCGTTGTAAGCGGCGAGCCACGTCGCGCAAGCCGGCGAAGTCGCCGTGCGCGGCCGCCCACTCGCCGCCGGCACACAGCGTGGAGACCGCGCGCGTCGAGTTGTGTGGTTCGTGGGGCATGCCCTCGAGACGTGCAGCTTCGATGCCTCGCGCCTGCGCGATTCGCCGACGTCCTAGAATGCGAGGTCTTCGTCGACGAGGCCGCGGGCTCCGGGCGGCTGCATCACCCGCAGGCCTGCGAGGCACGCGAGCGCGCAGCCGGTCGTGTGCTTGACGACGCGCGGCAGCGCCGCCGGATTCGCCATCATCGAGACGCGCCCGGCGACGAGGCCGCGGCAGAACGTGCAGTAGACGTCCATCTTGTGCAGCTTGTAGTCGGGCCCACCGCAGCGCACGGTCGCGAACGGTCGGTACGGTGCGTGGCCCGAAAACCGGCGCTCGTACTCGAGCAGCGCCTGTGCGACGAGCGCTGCGAAGTCGAAGCCGCCGCGGCCGAGCAGCCACGCATCGTACGCGATCGCGGCGTCCTCGTGCACGCACGCAGTCTAGCCGCTATGATCGCGACGTGGGACTCGGCGTGGTCACGGCGATCGCCGCGGCGGTGATGTTCGGCGTGTCCGCGCCGATCATCGCGTGGGCCGGTCGCGGCGTGTTCGCGACCGCGTGCCTGTTGTACGCCGGGGCTGCGCTCGTCGGCCACGGTGCGCGGCTCGTCCGCCGCGATCGCGCGTTCTCGTTGCGCCGAGCGGATGCGCCACGGCTCGCCGCGATCGCGCTCGCGGGGGCGGCGATCGCGCCGGTGTTGCTGGTCGTCGGCCTCGAGCAGGCCGGTGCCTTGACCGCGTCGCTGCTGCTCAACCTCGAGGCGGTGTTCACGGTCGTACTCGCCGTGATGATTCGCCGCGAGGTGATCGGTCGCCGGATCTGGGTCGCGGTCGCGCTGATGGCCGGCGGTGGCGCGGCGCTCGGTCTCGATGCGGCGGCGCGCGGCACCGGCACCATGGTCGGCGCGGCGGCGGTGATCGGGGCGACGCTGGCCTGGGCGCTCGACAACACGCTGACCCAGCCGCTGGCGGCGCGGCGGCCGTTCGACGTGGTCGCGGCGAAGGCGACGCTCGGCGCCACGCTGACCGGTGCGCTCGCGCTCGCGTTCGCTGAGGCCTGGCCGGGCGGGACCGAGGTCCTCGTGTTGATCGCGTGCGGGGCGACCGCGTATGGCCTGTCGCTCGCGCTCTACATCCTCGCGCAGCGCCGGATCGGCGCCGCTCGTACGGGTTCGGTGTTCGCGCTCGCGCCGTTCATCGGCGCGCTCGTCGCGTGGCTGGCCGGCGAGCGCGCACTCGGCGGCTGGGCGCTCGCGGCGCTCGCACTGTTCGTGGCGGGAGTGTGGCTGCACCTCTCGGAGCAGCATCGCCACCTCCATCACCACGCGGCGGTCGCGCACGATCATCCGCACCGCCACGACGACGGCCATCACGCGCACCTGCACGAGCCTCCGGTGCTCGGCGAACACGCGCACCCGCACGTGCACGACGCGCTCGATCACGACCATCACCACGACCACGGCGATCCGCTTCACGCGCACGACCACCCATGAGGTGCGGGAACGCGCGCCGCGACAGCAGCGCTCGCGCCGAAACCCCTGTAGCGTGCAACCTCCGAGAAGTTCTCGGCACGCTGTTTGCTGAAGTATGCGTATCCATATGGGCTCGGACCCCAACGCGCAGCCGTTACGGGCCGAGCTGTTCAGCGTCAGCCAGCTCGAGGCGCACGCGAAGTCGCTCGCGGTTACCCACCAGCTGGGTCCGGCCGATGCGCGAGGCGCGCTGCTCCAACGCCTCGCCGCTAACTACGAGGCGCTCGCGGCGGCCTACGCGCTGGTCGCCGACGCAGTCTCGCGCGGACGTCAGATCACGCCGGCCGCGGAGTGGTTCGTCGACAACTACCACCTGATCGAAGAGCAGGTCCGGATCGCGAAGCGGCACCTGCCGAGGAACTACAGCCGCTCGCTGCCCAATCTGATCTCCAACACGCTGCGCGTCTACGACCTCGCGCTCGAGCTGATCTCGCATTCGCACGGCCACGTCGACGCGGAGACGTTGCAGGCGTTCATCGCGGCGTATCAGACGATCCAGCCGCTCCGGCTCGGCGAGCTGTGGGCGATTCCGATCATGCTGCGGATCGCGTTGATCGAGAACCTGCGCCGCGTGATCGCCGCCGTGACCGCGGGCCGGCGCGAGCGCGAGCTCGCGGCGCAGTGGGCGGATCGCCTGCTCGAAGGCGCCGCCGGCGATCCGTCGCAGGTCGTGCGCGTGCTCGCGGAGCTCGTCGCGGCCGCGCCGCCGCTGACCGCGCCGTTCACCGCCGAGCTCGCGAGCCGGCTGCAAGGGCAGGGCGCCGGGTCGATGTTGCCGATGGCGTGGCTCGATCAGCGGCTCGAGGCGCAGGGGCAGACCGTCGAACGCGTGTACCAGACCGCCAGTCAAAGCCAGGCCGCGGATCAGGTCGCGGTTGGCAACAGCATCACGAGCCTGCGCACGCTCGACGCGATCGATTGGCGCGAGTTCGTCGAGGACCTCTCGATCGTCGAGCACGTGCTGCGCGGCGATCCGGCCGGGGCCTACACGACGATGGAGTTCGCGACCCGCGACCGCTATCGCCACGTCGTCGAGCGGCTCGCGGCGCACGGCGCGTACGCAGAGCGAGAGGTCGCGGACAAGGCGATCGCGCTCGCCGCCGCGCAACCGGAGGGCCGAGAGCATCACGTAGGGTACTTCTTGATCGATCGCGGCCGGCGCGCCCTCGCACTCGCGCTTCGGGAGCGCCCGCATCACCCGGCGCTACGCCGCAGGGTCGGGCGTGGTGTCAGCATCCTCGTGTATGTTGGCCTGATCGTGGCGATCACGGCCGCGAGCACGGGTTTCGTCGCGGTCATGACGTGGCCGGATCTGCACTACACGGCTTGGCTCGTCACCTGGACGATCGTGGTCGCGATCTGCGCGAGCCAGCTCTCGATCTCGCTCGTGCAATGGGCCGCGACGCTCGCGATCAAACCGCAGGCCCTGCCGCGCTTGGACTTCACCACGGGGATCCCCGTGGAGCACAAGTCCCTCGTCGCGGTCCCCGTGATGTTGACCAACAAGGACGGGATCGACCACCTCGTCGAGTTGCTCGAGGTCCGGTTCCTGGCGAACCGCGATCGGCACCTCGGGTTCGCACTGCTCGGCGACTATCGCGACGCGGCGACCGAGTGCTTGGCAGACGACGCGGGCCTGCTGGCGCATGCGACCACCGCGATCGAGGCCCTCAACGCGAAGTACGGCGACGCGGCTCACTCCGGCGGCTTCTTCTTGCTGCAGCGCGCCCGCCGGTTCAACCCCCGCGATCGGCTGTGGATGGGCTGGGAGCGCAAGCGCGGCAAGCTCGAGGATCTGAACGCGATGCTGCGCGGCGAACCCGAGCGGTTCGCGTCGATCGTGGGTCCGGTCGAGCGGCTCGAGCACACCCGCTACGTGCTGGCGCTCGACAGCGATACCGGCCTGCCGCGCGATGCCGCGCACGAGCTCGTCGGCGCGATGGCTCATCCGCTCAACCGGCCCGTGATCGACGTGAAGCGCGGCTGTGTCACCCAGGGGTACGCGATCTTGCAGCCCCGGATCGGCATCGCGCTCGACAGCGCGCACCGCACGCGGTTCGCGAAGCTGTTCGCCGGCGAGCCAGGCATCGACCCGTACACCCGCGCGGTCTCGGACGTCTATCAAGATCTGTTCGCCGAGGGCTCGTTCATCGGCAAGGGCATCTACGACGTCGATGCGGTCGCGAGCGTGCTCGGTGGCGTGCTGCCCGACAACCGCGTGCTCAGCCACGACCTGATCGAGGGCGCTTACGGCCGCGCGGGGCTCGTCAGCGACGTGCTGCTGTTCGAGGATTTTCCTTCGACGTACGCCGCGGATGCGAGCCGTCGCGCGCGCTGGATCCGCGGCGATTGGCAGATCGCGCGCTGGTTGTGGTGGCAGGTCCCTAGCCCGCGGCGGACACGTAATCCGATCTCGTGGCTGTCGCGCTGGAAGATCCTCGACAACCTGCGCCGCAGCATCGTGCCGATCGCGATGGTCGTGCTGCTCGTGCTCGGCTGGACGCTGCCGAATGCCGCCGGGTTCGCGGTCTGGCTCGTGGTCGCGACCCTCATGGTGCCGCCGCTCCTCGCCGCGTTCACCGACCTCGAACGCAGGCCCAAAGAGCTCGCACCCGCGGAGCACGCGCGCTTCGTGCGGCGCCAGCTCACTCACGCGGTCCTGCGCGAGCTGTTCTCGTTCGCATGCTTGCCGGCCGACGCGCTGCTCAGCACGTCCGCGATCGTTCGCGTCGCGCTGCGCCTGTGGATCACGAAGAAGAAGTTGCTCGAGTGGCGCACGGCCGCCGATGCCGAGCGCACGCAACGCACCGGGTTTGGCGCGGCGTACGCGACGATGTGGATCGCACCGGGCGCGGCGATCGCGATCGCCATCCAGCTCGGTGTCGGCCGTGTCACGGCGGCGTGGCTCGCCGCGCCGGTCGCCGCGCTGTGGTTGGTCGCGCCCGCGCTGGTGTGGTGGACGAGCCGGCCGGTCGTGCTCGAACGCGCCGAGCTCGACCGCGACGAACGTGCCTTTCTGCGCCGGCTCGCACGCCGGACGTGGCGGTTCTTCACCACGTACGTCGCCGCCGGCGATCACGATCTTCCGCCGGATAACGTTCAGGAGGATCCGCCGGTCGGGATCGCTCATCGCACGTCGCCCACGAACATCGGCCTCGCGCTGCTCGCGAACCTCGCCGCGCGCGATTTCGGCTACGCGACGATCGCCGCGGTGGCGGCGCGCACCGAGCGCACGTTCGCGACGCTCGATCAGCTGCAGCGCTTTCGCGGCCACTTCTACAACTGGTACGACACCCAGACGCTCGAGCCGCTGCGGCCGAGGTACGTCTCGACCGTCGACAGCGGCAACCTGGCGGGGCACCTGCTCACGCTCGCCGAGGGTCTGCGCGGGCTCGCCCACGAGCCGGTGATCGGGCGGGCGCAGCTCGACGGCATCGCCGATACGCTCGCGCTGCTCGAGGAGGCCGGCGTGCCCGCGGCGGAGCTGGCGGGGGCTCACGAGCTGGCGAGGCTGCCGGTGCGCACCCTCGGCGAGGCGCGTGACGCCTGCACGCGGATCGCGGCGGCTGCGAAGGTGATCGCGGATCGCGCAGACGGCAGCGAGCGCGCCGTGTGGCGCGAGGAGTTGCGCCGCCAGGCCGACGAGCTCGCCGCGGAGCTTGCGGACCTCGTGCCGGAGTCGGACGTCGCGATCCCCACGCTCGCGCAGCTCGCCGCGCGCAAGCTCGATCGCGCGGTCGAGTACGTCGCGCAGCTCGAGAAGCTCGCGCGCCGCGCCGAGGATCTCGGCGACTTCGAGTACGACTTTTTGTACGACGTGAACAGCCATCTGTTCTCGATCGGGTACAGCGTCACCGACCGCCGGCTCGACAACAGCTATTACGACCTGCTGGCGTCGGAGGCGCGGCTCGCGAGCTTCGTCGCGATCGCTCAGAACAAGATCCCCCAGGAGCACTGGTTTCATCTCGGCCGGCGCGTGACGAATACCGCCGGCGAGCCCACGCTGTTGTCGTGGAGTGGCTCGATGTTCGAGTACCTGATGCCGCTGCTCGTGATGCCGACCTACGAGGACACGCTGCTCGACGCGACGTATCGGGCGGCGGTCGCGCGCCAGATCGAGTACGGCGGGGAGCGCAAGGTGCCGTGGGGCATCTCGGAGTCGGGCTACAACAAGACCGACGCGCAACTCAATTACCAGTACCGCGCGTTCGGCGTGCCGGGGCTCGGCTTCAAGCGCGGACTCGCCTCGGATCTCGTGATCGCGCCGTACGCGACCGCGATGGCGCTGATGGTCGCACCCGAGCGGGCCGTGCGTAACCTCGAGCGGCTCGCGGCCGAGCACCAGCTCGGTGCGTTCGGGTTCTACGAGGCGATCGACTACACGCAAGCGCGGCTGCCACCCGGCAAGTCGAGCGCGACGGTGAAGTCGTACATGGCGCATCACCAGGGCATGGTGTTCCTCTCGCTCGCGTACGCGCTGCTCGAGCGGCCGATGCAGAAGCGCTTCCTCGCGAGCCCCGCGATGCGCGCGACCGATCTCGTGTTGCACGAGCGCGTACCGCGGACGCCAGCGGTGTATCCGCACCCCGCCGAGGTCAGCGCGGTGCGCACCACGACCGAGGTCGAGCGCGACCTCCGCGTGTTCGCGACCCCGAACACCACGGCGCCCGAGGTCCAGCTGCTGTCGAACGGCAACTATCACGTCGTCGTCAGCAACAGCGGCGGCGGCTACAGCCGGTGGCGCGACTACGAGATCACGCGCTGGCAGGAAGATCCGACGCGCGATTGCTGGGGGCAGTTTTGCTACATCCGCGACCTCGCGAGCAACACGTTCTGGTCCGCGGCGTATCAGCCGACGCTGCGCGCGGGGAGCAAGTACGAGGCGATCTATTCGGCCGGTCGTGCCGAGTTCCGCCGTCGCGACGATGACCTCGACACCCACGTCGAGATCAGCGTATCGCCCGAGGACGATCTCGAGCTCCGCCGGATCTCGATCACGAACCGCCGCGCGCGGCCGCGCGCGATCGAGCTGACCAGCTTCGCCGAGGTCGTGCTCAACACGCGCGGCGCCGATGCGTCGCATCGCGCCTTCTCGGGGCTGTTCGTCGAAGCCGAGATCATCGCCGATCAGCAGGCGATCTTGTGTACGCGGCGGCCGCGCGCACCCGCCGAGAAGCCGCCGTGGCTGTTTCACGTGATGGTCGTGCACGGCGCGACCATGGGCACGACGACCTACGAGACCGATCGCGCGGACTTCATCGGCCGCGACGGCACGCCGGCCGATCCGCGCGCGCTCCACCGCAAGGCGCTCGGCAACTCGCAGGGTTCGGTGCTCGATCCGTGCGTCGCGATCCGCAACGTCGTCGAGCTCGCGGCGGACCAGACGATCCAGCTCCACATCGTGACGGGCGTGACCGAGACCCGCGAGGCCGCGCTCGCGCTCGTCGACAAGTATCGGGCGCGCCACTTCGCCGACCGCGTGCTCGAGCTGGCATGGGTCCAGAGCCAGGTGATCCAGCGCAGGCTCGAGGCGAGCAACGCCGAGATCCGCGTGTGGGAGCAGCTCGCCGGACACGTGATCTACGCGAACCGCACGTTGCGCGCGCCGAGGCGCGTGATCGCGAGCAACCGCCTCGGCCAGGCGGGGCTGTGGCCGTACAGTATCTCCGGCGATCTGCCGATCGTGATCGTGCGGATCACCGCGACCGAGAACCTCGAGCTCGTGCGCCAGCTCGTGCGCGCGCACATGTACTGGCGGCTCAAGGGCCTGGTCGTCGATCTCGTGATCTGGAACGAGGATCCCTCGGGCTACCGGCAGAACCTGCACGATCAGATCGTGGCGGCGATCGCGGTGATCGGCGATGCGAGCCTGGTCGACCAGAAGGGCGGCATCTTCATCCGCCGCACCGATCAGATGACGGATGGCGATCGGATCCTGTTCCAGACCGTGGCGCGCGTGATCCTGAGCGACACGGCCGGCACGCTCGCCGAGCAACTCGACCGCCGGCCGCGCCACGAGCCGGTCCAGCCGGTCAAGTTCGAGATCCAGCGGCCGCGCGGCGGCTCGGTGGTCGCGATCCCGCCGATGGAGCGCCCGGACCTCGTCGCGTTCAACGGGCACGGCGGGTTCACGAAGGACGGCCGCGAGTACGTGATCACGACGACCCGCGAAGCGCGCACGCCCGCACCGTGGGTGAACGTGCTCGCGAACTCGTACTTCGGCACGGTGCTGTCGGAGACGGGCGCCGCGTATACGTGGTGCGAGAACGCGCAGCTGTACCGGCTGACACCGTGGAGCAACGACCCGGTCAGCGATCCGAGTGGCGAGATCGTCTACCTGCGCGACGAAGAGGACGGCGTGGTGTGGTCGCCGACGCTGCATCCGGTGCCGGGGTCCCAGCCGTACATCACGCGCCATGGCTTCGGCTATTCGGTGTTCGAGACCCGGGAGGCCGGCATCATGTCCGAGCTAACGGTGTTCGTCGCGATGGATGCCCCGGTCAAGATCTACAAGCTGAAGCTCAAGAACCGGTCCGGGCGCACGCGTAGGCTGTCGGCGACCGCGTTCTTCGAGCTGGTGCTCGGCGTACAACGCGCGAGCACGGCGCCGCATATCGTCACCGAGATCGACGCGAGGACCGGCGCGCTGTTCGCGCGCAACTCGTTCGGCGAGGACTTCGCGCAGCGCATCACGTTCCTCCAGTGCAGCGAGACCGAGCGCAGCGTGACCGGCGATCGCGCGGAGTTCCTCGGCCGGGGAGGGACCCCGGCGCGGCCGGCAGCACTCGCGCGGTCCAGGTTGTCGGGACGCGTCGGCGCGGCGTTCGATCCGTGCTTCGCGATGCAGGTCATGATCGAGCTCGCCGACGGCGCCGACCGCGAGTTGGTGTTCACGTTCGGTTCGGGCCGCGATCTCGACGACGCGCGCTACATCGTCGGGCGTTATCGCGGCACCGGCGCCGCGCAGACCGGGCTCGCCGGCGTGTGGGACTTCTGGAACCGCACGCTCGGTGTGGTCTACGTCAAGACACCGGACGCCTCGCTCGACTTCCTCGCGAACGGCTGGTTGATCTACCAGGTGCTCGCGGCGCGGATGTGGGGGCGCAGCGGGTTCTATCAATCCGGCGGTGCGTTCGGGTTCCGCGATCAACTTCAAGATGCGTGCGCGCTGGTCCACGCCGAGCCGGCGCTGTTGCGCGAGCAACTGGTTCGGTCCGCGGGGCATCAATTCCCGCAGGGCGATGTCCAGCACTGGTGGCACCCGCCGAGCGGGCGCGGCGTGCGCACCCGGATCTCCGACGACTACCTGTGGTTGCCATACGCGGCGGCGCGCTACATCGCCGCGACCGGCGACACCGGCGTGCTCGACGAGCGCATCGACTTCATCGAGGGCCGCGCGGTCAATCCGAACGAGGACAGCTACTACGATCTTCCGGCGCACTCCGCAGAGAGCGTCGCGCTCTACGAGCATTGCGTCCGCGCGATCGGGCACGGGCTGCGGTTCGGGGTGCACGGCCTGCCGCTGATGGGCTCGGGCGATTGGAACGACGGCATGAACCTGGTCGGCGACGAGGGCAAGGGCGAGAGCGTGTGGCTCGCGTTCTTCCTGGTCGAGGTGTTGCGCCGGTTCGAGCCGATCGCGCGTGCCCGGGGCGACCTGGCGTTCGCCGATGCGTGCGGCGCGTGCGTCGGCGAGTTGCGCCACAACCTCGAAGCCAACGCGTGGGACGGCGCCTGGTATCGCCGTGGCTACTACGACGACGGCTCGCCGCTCGGGTCCGTGCAGCGCGACGAGTGCCAGATCGATGCATTGCCCCAGAGCTGGGCCGTGCTGTCGCAGAGCGGGGCGCCGGACCGGCTCGCGCAGGGGCTCGACGCGCTCGATCGCCGCCTCGTCGATCGCGACCTCGCCGTGATCAAGCTGTTCGACCCGCCGTTCGACCACTCGGCGCAGAACCCCGGCTACATCAAGGGCTACGTCCCCGGCGTGCGCGAGAACGGCGGCCAGTACACCCACGCGGCGGTGTGGGCGGTGATGGCGTTCGCCGAGGCGGGGCGGACCGAACGCGCGTGGGAGTTGTTCGCCGCGATCGATCCGATCCATCACGGCGATAGCCCGGAGGCGATCGCGCGTTACCGCGTCGAGCCGTACGTGATGGCGGCCGATGTCTACACCAATCCGCAGCACGCGGGGCGCGGCGGCTGGACCTGGTACACCGGCTCCGCCGGCTGGATGTATCGCCTCGCCACCGAGTCGTTGCTCGGCCTCCGGCTCGAGGTCGATCACCTTCGCCTCGAGCCGGTGATTCCGGCGGCGTGGCCCGGCTTCGAGCTGCATTATCGGTTCCGCAACTCCGTCCATCACATCAAGGTCGAGCGCCGCGCCGGCAACAGCCGAAACGTCGTTCAGGTGACGTGCGACGGGCGGGTCCAGGCAGACCGCCGCATTCCGCTGCAGGGGGACGGTCGCGAGCACTGGATCGACGTCATCGTCGGCGACGCGTGAGCGCGATAGGAATAGGATGTCGAGGTGGTCCATCCCGGGTTAGTGCTCGTGTGGTCCCGCGGTGAGCCGCGGCTGCGCGTGGTGCCGATTCCCACGGACACCGCGTTCGTCGTCGGCCGCGAGCTGGTCCCCGACGACGACCGCACGAGCGCGCAGCACGCGAACGTCCAGGCGCGTGGCCACGACTTCGTGGTCAGCAATGCGGGTTCGCGAAACGGCACGTTCGTCGACAACGAGGAGGTCACGGCCCCGAAGCTGGCGTGGGACCGCTCGGTGCTGCGGACCGGCAGCTCGCTGTGGATCGTCTGCGCCGATCTGGCGCCGTATGAAGCGATGGCGGCCGCACGCGATCCGAGCGCTTCGCACGCGCCGAGCTCCGCGATCTCGGCCGCGGCGATCGGCTTCGCGATCCGCGACGCCGTCCACGCCGCGCTGCCGATCCACTACTCGATCGTGCAGCGCTGCCTGCTGTCGGCGTGGCGCGATCGTGGCGCGCTGGTCTCGGCGATCGAGGCCGCGGTCGATCGGGCGAGCGGGGCCGACCGACTCGGCGAGGAGCACCTGCCGCGCGTCACGCCGCTCCACGCGGTCATGCCGTTCACACGGTTGTTCGAGCTCGTGATGAAGGCGCCACCGCCGTTCGCGATCCCGGCGAGCTATCACTGCCACGGCGTCGTGCGGCGTGAGGGTGGGATCCCGTACGAGTCGATGATCGCCTCGGATGCGACGAACCCCGTGCTCGTACAGATGCAGCTCGGCGCGGCGCTCGAGGGCAAGGCGAACTATTTCATGGCCGGGTTCTCGGGCCATGGCGCGACCAGCAGCGCCGTCTACCTCGCGCGCACGACCGAGCGCCACCGCCTGGTGCTTCGCCTACCGTACGGCGAGGGTGCCTACTGCACCCACCCCGACCGCGAACGCGCGCAGGCGCTGGCCAAGCTCGAGCGGTTGTCGTGGCTCGCCGAGACGTTGCCGGTCCGGCATGTCACGTTACTCGAGGCGCACGGCGCGGCGTCCTACGAGCTCGTCCGCCACGATGGCGTCGTCGTATCGTCTCCGCCCAAGCTGACCAGCCTCGACGACATCGACTTCCTCGCGCTCGCGATGGGCTAACGGCCGCCGCGACCGCCGCGCCGGCCACCACCGGCGTGACCACGACCGCCGCCGGCATGGCCGCCCGGGCGACCACCGGCTGGACGGCTAGTCCGGGCCGGCCGACCACCACCGCCCGGAGGACGACCGGCCCCGCTCGTTCCACTGCCACCGGCGCGCGCGCCGCTGCCACCGGATCGCGGGGCATCACGGGGCGCCGGTGGGCGCAGGCCGGCGAGCTCCTGCGGCGTCAGGTTGCGCCAGCGGCCGACCGCGAGCGTGCCGAGCACGATGTTGAGGAACCGCACGCGTTGCAGCGCGACGACCTCGTACCCGAGCGCCTCGCACATCCGGCGGATCTGGCGGTTGAGGCCCTGGGTGAGGATGATCGCGAACAGCTTGGGCCCGAGCACCCGGACCTTGCAGCGCTTGGTCATGCCCTCGGGGACGAGTCGAATGCCGGAGGCCATGCGCTCGGCGAACTCGGGCGCGAGCGCGCGATCGACGGCGACGACGTACTCTTTCTCGTGACCGTGCTCGGAGCGCAGCACCTCGTTGACGATGTCGCCGTCGTTGGTGAGCAGGATCAGGCCCTCGGACTCCTTGTCGAGGCGGCCGATCGGAAAGATCCGCTCGGGGTGATCGACGAAGTCGATGATGTTGCCCTCGACGTGGCGCTCGGTCGTGCAGGTGATGCCGATCGGCTTGTTGAGCGCGATGTAGACCGGCCGGTCGAGCTTGCGCGCCCGGCCGACGAGGTCGCCGTCGACCTTGACCTCGTCGCCGTCGCCGACCTGGGCGCCGAGCGCGGCGGGGATCCCGTTGATCGTGACGCGGCCCTCCTCGATCAGCGTATCGGCCTCGCGCCGCGACCACTGGCCGCTCTCGCCAAGATACTTGTTGAGCCGCATCGTGGCCGACCCTACCTCAGCCGGGTAGCATGGGGACGCGTTGCGCATCCTTCTCCTGACGCCGCCGATGACGCAGCTGAATACGCCGTATCCAGCGACCGCGTACCTCACGGGCTTTCTGCGCCAGCACGCCGCGGCGCACGACCTCGACGTTCGCCAGGCGGACCCCGCGATCGAGCTGTTCCTGCGCGTGTTCTCGCGCGATGGGCTCACCGCGATCGCCGAGGAGCTGGCGGCGCGCCTGGAGGATGGCGACGAGGATGGCGACGACGCCGACCAGCCGCCCGCGACGATCACGCACTTTCTCGCCCACGCGCAGCAATACGTCGACACGGTCGAGGCGGTGATCGGCTTCTTGCAGGGCCGCGATCCAGCCCTCGCGATGCGGCTCGTCACGCGGACGTTCGTCCCGGAGGGACCGCGGTTCGCGGCGATCGCGCGCGCCGGCGACGATCCGCTGCACTGGGCGTTCGGCCGGCTCGGCGCCGCCGATCGCGCCAAGCACCTCGCGAGCCTCTATATCGATGATCTCGCCGATGTCGTCCGCGATGGCATCCAGCCGCACTTCGAGCTATCGCGGTACGGCGAGCGGCTCGCGGCGAGCGCGGCGACGTTCGATGCGCTGCACGACGAGCTCGCCGGCGAGCCCACGATCGTCGACAGCACGCTCGACGAGATCGCGCGCGAGCTGATCGCGGAGCATCGCCCCGACGTCGTCGGCCTGACCGTCCCGTTCCCCGGCAACGTATACGGTGCGTTCCGGATCGCGCGCGCGATCAAGGCCGCCGCGCCGGACATCCGGATCGTCCTCGGTGGTGGCTTCGTCAATACCGAGCTGCGCGAGCTCGCCGATCCGCGCGTGTTCGACCACGTCGACTTCATCACGCTCGACGATGGCGAGACGCCGCTGCTCGCGCTGCTCGATCACCTGCGCGACCCGACCAAGCCGTTGCTCCGCACGTTGGTCCGCGCCGGTGACCGCATCGCGTTGCGCAGCGATCCGTCGCTCCACGACGTGCCGCTGCGCGACGCTGGCACGCCGACGTACGACGGCCTCCCGCTCGACCGCTACCTCTCGCTGTTCGAGATGCTCAACCCGATGCACCGGCTGTGGTCCGACGGGCGGTGGAACAAGCTGACGATCGCGCACGGCTGTTACTGGAAGAAGTGCACGTTCTGCGACATCACGCTCGACTACATCGCGCGCTACGACCCGGTCCACGCCGACCTCCTCGTCGATCGGATCGAGGCGATCGTCGCGGAGACCGGCCAGGCCGGCTTTCACTTCGTCGACGAGGCCGCGCCGCCGGCCGGGCTGCGCGCGCTCGCGCAGCGCTTGATCGACCGCGGCGTGGTGATCACGTGGTGGGGCAACATCCGGTTCGAGAAGACGTTCACCCCGGAGCTCGCGCAGCTGCTCGCGCGCTCCGGTTGCATCGCGGTCAGCGGCGGGCTCGAGGTCGCCTCGGATCGGCTGCTCGGCCTCATCAACAAGGGCGTCACCGTCGAGCAGGTCGCCCGGGTCACCCGCGCGTTCAGCAGCGCGAACATCATGGTTCACGCCTACCTCATGTACGGGTTTCCGACCGAGACGACCCAGGAGACGATCGATTCGCTCGAGCGCGTGCGCCAGCTGTTCGAGGCGGGTTGCGTGCAATCCGCGTTCTGGCATCGGTTCGCCGCGACGGCGCATAGCCCGATCGGCCGCCAACCCGAGCTCTACGGCATTCGCCTACGTGCCGCGCCCGTGGTCACGTTCGCGCGTAACGACCTCGGCTTCGACGATCCCACCGGGACCGATCACGACGCGCTCGGGATCGGCCTCAACAAGGCCCTCTACAACTACATGCACGGCCTCGGCCTCGACGCCGACGTGCGAACCTGGTTCGCGAAACGCCGTTCGATTCCGCAGACCACCGTGGCCAAGGATCTGGTCCGGAACGCCCTGACCGTGCGCTGACACAACCCTGGTCAGTTTGCGGCGGTCTCGGGGCCGGGAAGGTGCGATCGTCCGGTCATGAACCTCGGCCGCGATCCACGCCCGCAGTACCGCGGCGTCTCGCACCGGATCGCGTTCTGGGTCGCGCTCGCCGCCGGCGCGGTCCTGGTCGCGTCCGCGCACGGCGCGCTCGCGCGGATCTCGACCGCGATCTACGCGACGCTGCTCGCCGCGATGTTCGGGGTCTCGGCGACGCTGCACCGCGCCGACTGGGACCTGCGCACGTACAACTGGCTGCGCCGCGCCGACCACGCGACGATCTTCCTGTGCATCGCGGGCACCTACACGCCGTTCTCGCTGCTCGGCCTCGGCGGACGTCCCGGCACCGCGCTGCTCGTGCTCGCGTGGAGCGCGTGCGGGCTCGGCGTGATTCGCGCGGTCGCGTGGCCGCATGCCCCGCGCGCCGTGACCGCGGCGTGCTTCGTCGCCGCCGGCTGGGTCGCGTGCGCCTATCTCCCGGAGCTCCACGCCGCGTTCGACGCGACGACATTTCGGTTCGTGTTCCTTGGCGGTGCGCTGTTCACGCTCGGCGCGCTGATCTATCTCGTCCGGTGGCCAGACCCTTCGCCCGAGCGGTTCGGTTACCACGAGGTGTTTCACCTCGTGATCATCGTCGCGTGTGCATGCCAGTTCGTCGCGGTCGCACGACTCGCGACCCGGCCGTAGCCGATCCGGTACGTGCTCGGCGGGCCCGTGGTGTCCCGAGCAGGGGATCGACGAGGCGTTCATGCGCCGGGTCCGGTGGCTACATCAAGAAGGCCGTGCTGCGCGCGGCGCTGATCGCGAGATGGGCCGCATCATCTAGCGTCGCGCGCGTCGTGGTCGCGGAGCTCGCCGCCAACCCCATGAAACCACGGTGCGATACCGGGTAGACGCGGGCCAGGGGCGCAGTCCCAGCCGGTGATCTGGACGGACGATCGATTCGCCGTCACTCGGGGTAGGCGTCCGGCGCGTCGCAGCGTCGAGCCGCGTTATGCTGCGCCCTCGATGAAGGCTGTTGCGCTGGCCATCCTCCTGACCTGCGGGCAGCTCCACGCGGAGCCCACGAATGTCGTGGTCGCGGATCTCGGGCTCCACGTCCTCGGTGTCGGCTATCAGCGGACGGTCGCCGCGGGCGTCGCGATCCAGATCTGCGCCGAATCGTACACGCCGTGGACGCAAGAGGACCGGTTCTTCGAGGTCCAGGGCGCCGTGATCCGGCTGCGGCCGGTGTTCTACAAGGACCGCGCCCCGCAGGGCTGGTGGCTGTCGCCGTTCGGGCAAGTGGGCATCGCGAGCGCGACTCGCGGCAGCGGCGTGGTCTGGGCGGCCGGCGCGTCGGCCGGCTACGCATGGCTGGTCGCGGACCACTTCGACCTCGCGATCGGGCTCGGCGCGCAGTACGCCCAGGCGCGGATCGCGGGTGGCAGCTCGCGTCCGGCGTTCGCCGAGGTGTGGCCGCAGATCGACGGCAGCGTCGGGTACGCGTTCTGATGACGAGACAACGCCGCCGCAAGACCACCTCGCGCATCCCGCCGGATCGGCGGCGTGGCTCCGGGATCGCGAGCGAGCCCGTGCGCGAGCCGACCGCGAGCGAAGCGATGAGCCTCCCTGTCGCCGGCGCCGCGCCCGCTCGTTCGCGCACGCAGCTCGCGATCGCGGGCGCGGCGGTCGCGGTGATCGTGATCAGCGGAGCCGCGATCTGGAAGCTCTCGACGGCGAGCCCGGCACCGGTGGCGGTCGCCGCGGCGGTGCCGGCTGACGCGCCCTCGATCACGATGCCGCCGTTCGCCGCGGATGCCGGGGTGCAACCACCTCCGAAGTTTGTCGGTAGCAGCACGTGCGGGGACTGCCACGACGACGAGCTCAAGCGCTGGCAGCGCAGCTGGCACGCGCGCGCGCTGTCTCCGGCGACCGGCAGGTTCGTCGTCGGCAACTTCGCCAACGCCCACTTCGAGGGCACGTCGAGCGAAGCGACGATGACCCGGCGCGGGACCACCGCCGTGATGGCCACGCGCGGCCCGGACGGCCAGGTCGCCGAGTTCCCCGTCAACTGGGTGATCGGCGGCAAGCGCATGCAGGACGCCGTCACGGTGTTCCCCGACGGTCGCTGGCAGGTGCTGCCGGTCTACTACCACGTCAGCGCGAAGGCCTGGGTCGACTTCACCGAGGCCAAGCAAGGCGCGCTGACCCCGGACCATCCGTTCTGGTGGACCAACGCGCGCCGGATGGCGAACCACGAGTGCCTCGACTGCCACACCACGAACCTCGCGGTCTCGCACGACGACGCGACCGGCACGTGGACCACGACGGCGACCGACTTCACGGTCGCGTGCGAGGCCTGTCACGGCGCCGGCAGCCTGCACGCGGATCCGGCCGGTAACGGCAAGGTCCACATCACCCAGCCCGCCAAGGACGGGGCGGTCGGGGTCGCCGCGTGCGCGCGGTGCCACGGGCCGCGCCAGCCATTGTGGCCGCTGCTCGATCCCCAGCATCGCTTCGAGATCGGCGCCGACTACGACGAAGCGTACGATCCGATCGTGGTCACGTTGCCCGGCGGCGGCACCTCGAGCGACTTCTTCCCCGACGCGCGGCCGGCGACCTCGAGCTTCGAGTACCAGGCGATGCTGCAGTCGGCGTGCTATCGCAAGGGTAACGCGACCTGCCTGACC
>JBDTEH010000233.1:0-14106 GCA_039922635.1 Kofleriaceae bacterium
AAGATCGGCTGGCGCGGCTTGCCGAGCATCCTGCTCGCGTACGGCGAGCGCGGCGATTGTCGCGGCTGGCTCGTCGGCGAGCCGCATCAAGGCATTCGCTACATGTTCCAGATGATGAACGAGGCCCGCATCATGGTCGGGCTCAACGGCGTCGCGACGGCCTCGGTCGCCTATCACGAGGCGCTCGCGTACGCGCGCGAGCGCAAGCAGGGGCGTCCGCTCGGCGCCAAGGATGGGCCGCCCGTCGCGATCGTCGAGCACGCCGATGTCCGCCGCATGTTGCTGCGCCAGAAGGCGATCGTCGAGGGTGGGCTCGCGCTGGTCGCGCGGGTCTCGCTGTATAGCGATCTCGCACAGCACGGGTCCGACGCCAGCGCCCAGCTGTTGCTCGATCTGCTCACGCCGATCGCCAAGTCGTTTCCGGCCGAGCGCGGCTTCGAGGCCAACGCGCTCGCGGTCCAGATCCACGGCGGCTACGGCTACTCGAGCGAGTATCTGCCCGAGGCGTGGCTGCGCGATCAGAAGCTCAACTCGATCCACGAGGGCACGACCGGGATCCAGGCCGTGGACCTGCTCGGGCGGCGTGCGGTCGCGCGGGGAGGGGCGGCGCTGGTCGCGCTCGGGCGCGCGATCGAGGCCGCGTGCGAGCGCGCGCGAGAGGCGAACCTGATCGCGGATCGCCACGCGAGCGGTCACGCCACCGATCGGGTCGACCCCGCGTGGATCGCCGCGGTCGAGCACGCGGTGCGCAGCGTCGGCGCCTTGACCGGCGAGCTCGCGGCCCGGGGTGATCTCAGCCACGCGAGCGACTACCTCGAGCTGTTCTCGATCGTCGTGATCGCGTGGCAGTGGCTCGAGCTCGCCGCGGTCGCGACCGAGGCGCTGTCCGGGGCGCTCCCGCGCGGTCGCGCCAGCCGCGATGCCGGCTACTACCGCGCCAAGCTCGCCGCGGCGAAGTACTGGATCCACACCGAGCTCCCGCGGGTCGCGCACCTCGCCGCGCTGTGCCGCACCGGCGAAGATTCGTACGTCGCGCTGGACCCGACCTGGCTCTAGTCTGCCAAGCTGCCGGCATGGTGCAGACCCGAGTCTATGCGGTCCCCGCCGCGAAGCAGCCGCTTGGTCCCTCGACGATCGAGCGCCGCGCGGGCGGCCCGAACGATGTCCACATCGACATCTTGTTCAGCGGCATTTGCCACTCCGATATCCATCAGGCGCGCGAGGAGTGGGGCAAGGCGATCTTTCCGATGGTGCCGGGCCACGAGATCGTGGGCCGCGTCGCGAAGGTCGGCGCGAACGTCACCAAGGTGAAGGTCGGCGATCTCGCCGGCGTCGGCTGCCTCGTCGATTCGTGCGGCGAGTGCACGTACTGCCACGAGGATCACGAGCAGTTCTGCGAGCGCGGTAGCGCGGCGACCTACAACGGGACGGAGATGGACCGCAAGACGCCGACCTACGGCGGCTACGCGCAACACATCGTCGTCACCGAGAAGTTCGTGCTGAAGGTCCCGGACAACCTCGATCCGGCGGGCGCGGCGCCGCTGCTGTGCGCCGGCGTCACGACCTACTCGCCGCTGATCCAGTGGCAGTGCCGGCCCGGCAACCGGGTCGGGGTCGTCGGACTCGGCGGGCTCGGCCACATGGCGGTCAAGCTGGCGTCCGCGATGGGCGCCGAGGTCACGATGCTGTCCACGTCGCAACGCAAGGCCGCGGATGCGAAGAAGCTCGGCGCCGCCGAGTTCGCGCTGACCTCGGATCCGGCGACGTTCAAGAAGCTCGCGAAGCGGTTCGACCTGATCATCGATACCGTCAGCGCGGCGCATGACTACAACGCCTACCTCCGGCTGTTGCGGCCGTACGGCGCGATGGTCTGTGTCGGGGCGCCACCCGAGCCTCAGGCGGTCGCCGCGTTCGCGTTGATCGGCGGCAACAAGCGCCTCGCCGGCTCGATGATCGGCGGCATCCGCGAGACCCAGGATATGCTCGACTTCTGCGGGACCCACGGGATCGTCGCCGAGGTCGAGGTGATCGCCGCGAAGCAGATCAACGAGGCCTACGAGCGGACCGTCAAGGGCGACGTGCGCTACCGGTTCTCGATCGACGCGAAGACGTTCGCCGAGTAGTCCGTCCACCTTCCGCACGCAAAGTGGTGCCGACCCGGGTAGGTGGCGTAGGCTAGGCAGTCTAGGTAGAGCCGCTTGACCAAGCACAAGCCGAATACGCGCACCGCGGCGAAGCGGGCCGGGCGGGCCGCGCCCAGGCGAGCCGCGCCGAACCAGGCCGGGCCGCGCACGTCGTCGACCGCGAAGCGGGCCGCGCCGCGCAAGCCGTCGGCCTCGAAACGTGCCGCACCGAGGCGTGCCGCGCCGAGGCGTGCCGCCCCGAAGCGTGCCGCACCGAAGCGTGCCGCGCCGAAGCGTGCCGCACCGAAGCGTGCCGCGCCGAAGCGTGCCGCGCCGAAGCGTGCGGCGCCGAAGCGGGCCGCGCCGCGCAAGCCTGCGACGTCGAAGTGGGTGCGGATCGTCGAGAAGCACGGCGTGATGCTCGCCTCGGCGCGCGGTGCGGTGCCGAACCTCGCGGAGGTCGTCGCCGGGGCACCGATCGTCGGCGGCTGGTGGGCGCACCCCCGGGGCAAGGCGATCTTCGCGGCGCTGTCGGAGATCGACGACTCCGACGACATCCGGTGCTTCAAGCTGATCGATGGCAAGATCACGTTCGTCCACCGCCGCGCGTGGCCGGCGCTGGTCCGGCTCGGTCGCGACGGCGCGCTCGCCCTCGAAAAGCTCGCCGCCGTGCAGCAGGAGCACCTGCCGACCGGCGAGCACCGCAACTTCGTGACGCCATTCCCGGACTGGGTCGACGAGACGACCGCGAAGGCCGCGGACAAGCTCACGCTCGCGGCGGCCAAGCAGCTCGTCGCGGGCTGGTCGCCATGACCATCCCGTTTCGGCTCGAAGGGTTGACCCTCACCGTGGAGTCGGTCGAGCGCTCGATCGCATTTTATCGCGATCAGCTCGGCCTCGAGATCGCCTGGAACGCCGCGCCCGCGTTCGCGATGATCCGGCACGGCGCCGGCACGATCGGCCTGTTGTCGATCGTCGAGGCGCGCAAGGAGGGCATCGCCGATGCGACGCCGAAGCAGCGCGCCGCGATCCACGTCGAGTTCTCGACCGACGACCTCGACGGGCTCTATGCGGAGCTCCAGGCCAAGGGGGTCGCGTTCCACGCGCCGCCGCACGACGAACCGTGGGAGCGTTCGATGACCGCGTTCGATCCCGATGGCTACGCGGTCGAGTTCGCGCAGGGCCGCCGCGGCGAGGCGCGCTGACCTAGTTCCACAGCTTGGGATCGGGCGGGGTGTCGTCCACTTCGTCGAACGGGCTCTCGGCGGTGAGCGGGATGTACGGCGGCACGATCACCGGATGAACCCGGCCGGGCTCCTGGGCCTTGGCGAGCGCCTCGGCCTGACGACGCTGATCGGCGAGCCGGTCCTCGAGATCCCACTGCGCGATCCGGCGCCGGTTGCCGCGGCGGCGCCGCCAGAACGCGAGCACGAGCAGGATCGAGCACAGGATCCACACCCCGATCCCGAGCAGGCCCATCGGCGCGGTCAGGTAGCGAGCACGCACGTCGTCGCGCCACTCCTCGAACAGCTCGTGGATGGTCTTGCCGAACTGATGCTTCGCGGCGGTGTCGAGATCCTTGCCGTGGCCGAGCTCGCCGAGGAAGCGGCGGAACGGCCAGCGGTCACCGTCGTCGCTGGGATCTTCCCAGCGGCCCCGGCGGGACAGGAAGTTGACGAAGTCGTAGCTCTCCGCGTACGCGCGTGCGGCGGGAGACTCCTCGGCGGGGAAGCTCTGATCGAGCTGCTCGATCGGGATGATGCCGCCCATCCACACCATGCCGGCGAGCGTCTCGGCGCGATCCATCGTCCACTCCGCCGAGTGCTGGTACGCGAAGCCCTCGTGCAACCAGTGCGGCACGTTCGGGTTGGCGGCGAGCGCCGCCCCGAGCGCGACGTGGCCGAGCTCGTGATCGAGCGTGTCGATCGGATCGAGGATCTGCGCGCCGCGCCGCATCGCGACCGTGACGACGCCGAGATCCGGATAGGTGACGCCGACCGCATACTTCGGCGCGCCGCGGCCGCCCGGGGCGACCTCGGGGATCGTGGCCGCGTCGCGCACGAGCTGGATGTGGACGAGCCGCGGCTCCGGTAGCCCCGGCAGGTCGGCGCCGATCCGCGCGAGCGAGTCCTCGGCGGCGTCGCGCAGCTTCTCGGCGGGACCCTCGAGGCCGTCCTCGTAGCTCACGACGATCCGGTTGCTGCCCCCGGGCAACACGTGCAAGGTCGTCGCGCGGGCGGGGCGGCCCCCCGCGAACAGCGTCATCACGATCGCGAGCGCGACCAGCGCGGCCTTCACGGGCACCTCGTGCGGCGCTCGGCTATCCAGCGGCTCGCTTCGCTCACGGGTAGTGCAGCCTGATCTCTTGGGTGTTGTTGTCTTGCTCGTGCGCGTAGATCGCGATCGAGCCGGCGAGCACCGCCGCGCCGATCGTCGCGTACACCCACCACGAGGTGGTAGCGCTGCCTTCCTGGGTCAGCCGCGAGGCGCGGGCGCTGAGGGCCTCGACGAGGAGCGGTCGATCGGGATCGGGTGCGTGCGAGCTCCAGCCCTCGACGCGGTCCGCGAGCAACGCGGCCGCGCGGTCCGCGTCGGCGACCGTGCGCGTACCGTCCTCGCCGCCGAGCCGGCGTAGCGGTTCGTGATCGCCGGCGTGGCCCCACACCTCGACCACGTCGCCGTGGCGGACCAGCGCGGCGCGGACGTGGACCTGGTCGAGCACCTCGGCGAGTGCGTCGGGCGAGGGCACCTTGCCCTGCCAGCTCGCGACCGCGGACGCGACGGCGGCGAGCGGAGACGCCAGATCGGGCATCTCGACGAGCAGCTTCGGTTGGTTCGCGAGCGGCCGCCCGACCAGATACCCGCGTCGCGTCCCCGAGGCCGCCGCGATCACGTGGTCACCGGGCGTGAGCGCGAGGTGCTGCGGCGCCAGGCCGATCGGGACGAAGTCGAGCCACAGCGTGGTGCCTGGCACCGCGGTCGCGACGTCGACCTCGATCGCGTCGATGCCGAGCGTCGCATCGACCTCGGGGTACTTCGCGAGCAGCTCCGCCGAGACGTCCGGCGAGCCGCCGACCACGCGCAGCCGCGAGGCCGCGCGCATCGCCAGGTCGCTTTCGCCGAGGCGATCCGCGCACAGCAGCGCGTACGCCCACGCACGCGCCAGCTCCGGCACCGCGAGCTTGCCGGCCTGGCGCGCGGCGATCAGCGGCAGCGCTTTCTTGACCGCGCCGATCGTGCCCTTGCAGTCGAGGGCACCGAACTTCTGCTGCGCGCGCGCCATCGCGGCGGCGAGCTCGACCGCATCGCTGTCGGTCGCCTGACCGGTGAGCGCCGCCGCGGTCGGGCCATCGAGCGGGGTGAGCCCCGCGTGGACGAGCGCCGCGGCGAGCGCGCGATCGAGATCGGGATCCGCCGGGCCGAGATCGATCACCGCGACGCGCTCCGCGATGGGAGCCGCGTACACCGTGCCTGCGATCAGAGCACAACAGGCAGCTGTTCGAAGAATTTGTTGAGCGCCCATACGTCACGCGCCCGCAATCCGTCGAACTGGATGCCGGTCGCCTTGTCGTCCGACCATCGCACGGTCGCGCCGATCTCGATCGCTTCGTCGATCGTCGGGACCTTGAACGTGACCTCGAGCCGCTGGCCCATCGGCAGGCGCGGGGTCAGCAGGAACAACGCGCCACCCAGCGACAGGTTCATCAGCGTGCACGGCCGATCCGCGCCATCCACCCTCAAGTTGGCTGCGATCGAGACTGCGTGACGTGTCGACGTCCTGCGATTTTCGGCCACGCACCACTATACCAAATCATGCGATCTGAACGGGCGGCGCGCACCTCCCCGAGTAGCGTGGCCCGAGGCGGCCCGAGGGTATTCGAGGGTATTCGAGGGGTATTCGAGGCGGGCAGGGGCTACTGGAGCTTGATGTCGATGTAGGCCTTCTTACGAAGCTCCTCCACCCACGTCTGGGTCTGCTTGTCGAGCTCGCGGCGGCGCAGCTCCTTGGTCAGCTGGTCCTTCATCTCGGGGTAGGGCTTGAGCGCGCTCTGCTTGACGTCGGTGACGAGGAACACGTACTGGCCCTGCGGCCCACTCACCGGGCCGCGGACGTCGCCCTTCTCCATCGAGAACACGATCTGTTCCCAGTCCGGGTTGATGCTGCCGCGCTCGAACCAGCCGAGCTCGCCGCCCGTGGCCTTGGTCGAGTCGTCGTCCGACATGTCCTTCGCGACCGCGGCGAAGTCCTCGCCGCCCTTGACGCGCTGGACGGCCTTGGCCGCCTTCGCCTTGGCGTCGCTGATCTGCTGCTCGGTCGGGTGATCGGGCTCCTTGATCAGGATGTCGGACAGCCGCACCGCGCTGACCGCCTCGCTGCGGCGCTGCATCTGATCGTAGCGCGCGCGGACATCTTCCTCGGTGATCTGGATCTTCGGCTGCACGATCGTGTTGACCGCGCGTAGGCGCATGAGCTGGCGGCGCAGATCGGCCTTGTAGTTCTGCATCGTGTAGCCCTGCGCGCCGAGCGCCTGCGCGAGCCCGGCGTCGTCGAGGTTGTTCTGTTGCTTGATCTCGTCGAGCGCGGCCTGGACCTCGGTCGAGTCGACGTCGATCTTCGCGGCCTCGGCGGCCTGGACGATCAGCTCCTCGTTGACCATCTCGTCGAGCACCTGGCTCGAGAGCTTCGCGAGCCGGCGCTTGCGCTCGCCGAGATCAGCGATCTGTTCGGCCTCGGCGCGGACCGGCGTGAGCCGGGCATCGAGCTCGCTCTGCAGGATGATCGCGTCGTTGACGATCTCGACCACCCGCTCGAGCTCGATCTTCTGGCCGGCGTTGCGCGACGTCGGCTTGGGGTCATCTCCGGCGTGGGCGACGCCCGCGAGCCCCGACAGGACGCACAACAACAGCGCGAGGTTACGCACGGGGTTCAGACTCCAGGCTCAGGGGATGGGTTGCTCGGCACTGCCACGAGCGGGAGGAGTACCAGCGGGCGGGGGAGGTGGGGTGAGATCTTTGCCGGTATCGACCGCGGAGGACGTGTCGATCCGCACCTTTGCGAGGTTTTGCTCGTTGATCTGGATCTTGGCCTGCGCGCGTAGCCCGTCGATGAAGTCCTTCTGGGCCGCCATCCGCTGCTCGCGGAACAGCTTGTTACGAATCTGCGGCTTGGCCTCGTCGTACGACTTGGTCATCGCCTTGCGCCGGCCGGTCTGCTTGACGATGTAGAACTCGCCCCCGTTGGGCTGCCCCGGCCCCGCGTCGATCACGCCGGAGACGTCTCCGGTGTTGACGAGCGCGAACGCCGCCTTGATCACCGGTGCAGGGACGTCCTGCGACGTCAGGTCGAAGTACCGCAGATCGCCGCCGCGCAGCTTGGTCTCCTCGTCGGAGGTGTACTTGGCCACGAGCTCGCGAAAGCCCTTGTTGGTCCGGCCGGCGTCGCCCTTGGCCTCGAGCAGCACGCGCTCGGCCTGGGCCTTGTTGCGCATGATGATCGCCGAGGCGCGAACCTCCTCGGGCTTGACGTAGTCGCCGAGGTTGGCCTGGTAGTACGCCTGCATGTCGGCGTCCTTCACGCTATCGGCGGTGACCTTCGCATCGAACTCGTCGCGCATCAGCTGCTGGATCATCACCTGCTTCATCGTGCGGACGACCTCGGGATCCTTGTCGAGGCCGCGCTTGTAGGCCTCCTTCGCGAGGATCTCGAACTTGACGAGCGAGTCGAGGAACTCTTTCTTCTGCTCGAGCGAGGTGTAACGCGCCCGGATGTAGGGCGACTGCCGGTTGAGGCGCTCCTCGAACTCGCCGATCGTGATCGTGACGTCGTCGATCTTCGCGAGCGGGGCATCGAGCTCCTCGGCGCTCTGCGGTGGCGCGCTCGGGGCGGTACGGCTCGGCCCCCCGGGACGATCGTGGGCAGGTTCCTCGCGCTTCTGGCAGCTCCCGACCGCGAGCAGCGCGCACAGAATCCCCGCCAGGTTCCGCATGGTTATCCCTTGTCGGTAGCACGAGCCAGGACCGCCAACAAGGCTTGTCTGGCGGCCCCACCGGCCTTGAGCGCCATCGCGAAGCGGCCATCCGCCAGTCGCTTCCAGCCGGCGGCGAGCGCGGCGGCGCCCATCGCCGAGCCCTCGGGCAACGCGATCGCGATGCGGCTCTGCGAGATCTCGAGCGCGAGCGCGCCGATCCGCCGGGCGAGGGCCTTCTGACCCATCAGCTCGCCGAGCAGCACCACGTCGCCGGGCAGCGGGCCGTAGCGATCGCTGATCTCGGCCACCACGGTGCGCAGCTCGTCGTCGTCGTCGACCGCCGACAGCCGCTTGTAGAGCTCGAGCCGCTGGCCCGGATCTGGGACGTAGTCGTCCGGAATGAAGCCGGGGAGGTCGACCGTGAGCTCCGGATCGATCTCGGGATGGATCGGTTGCCCGCGCAGCTCGGCGACCGCGACCTCGAGCATCTTGACGTAGCGGTCGAAGCCAACCGCGGCGATCGAGCCCGATTGCTTGGCGCCGAGCAGCTCGCCGCCGCCGCGGATCTCGAGGTCCTGCGACGCGATCTGGAACCCGGCGCCGAGCTCGGTGAAGCGCTGCAGCGCCTCGAGCCGGCGGCGCGCCTCGTCGGTGATGTGCTCGGGCTCCGGCACGAGCAGGTAGCAATACGCGCGGTTGGCGCTGCGCCCGATCCGGCCGCGGAGCTGGTAGAGCTGCGCGAGCCCGAACGCGTCGGCGCGCGCGACGAACATCGTGTTCGCGTTCGGGATGTCGAGACCACTCTCGACGATCGTCGTCGCGATCAAGATGTCGAGCTCGGCGTTGATGAACTGCACCATCACCTTCTCGAGCGCGTCGGACGCGAGCGCACCGTGCCCGATGCCGATCCGCGCGGTCGGCACGAGGCCGTGGAGGTACTCGGCCCACTCTTCGATCGAGCGATCGTCGTCGCGTGGCTTGGTGGTTCGGCGTTGCGGGCGGTCGTCGTTCGGCAGGCGCGGGTCGGCCTCGCGGCGGGCGATGCCACCGATCGTCGGGCTGATGAAGAACACCTGACCGCCGCGCGCGACCTCGCGCTCGATCGCCTCCTTGATCGTGACGTCGTCGACACGCGACACGAACGTGCGCACCGCCCGGCGATCCGCGGGCGGCGTCGCGATGATCGAGAGGTCGCGCATCCCCGCCATCGCGAGGTGCAGTGTGCGCGGGATCGGCGTCGCGGTCAGCGTCAGCACGTCGACCTGGGTCTTGGTCTTCTTGATCCGCTCCTTGTGCGCGACGCCGAACCGCTGCTCCTCGTCGATCACGAGCAGGCCGAGGTCCTTCCACCGCACGTCGGCCGACAGCACGCGGTGCGTGCCGACCACGACATCGAGCTGCCCGGCCGCGAGCTGCTTGACCGTCTCGATCTGCTGCGCCTTGCTCTGAAACCGCGACAGCTTGCCGACCGTGACCGCGAAGCCGGTGAACCGCTCGGTCATGGTGCGGAAGTGCTGCTCGACGAGCACGGTGGTCGGCGCGAGGATGCACGCTTGCTTGCCGCCGGTGATGCACTTGAAGATCGCCCGCATCGCGACCTCGGTCTTGCCGTAGCCGACGTCGCCGCAGACCAGCCGATCCATCGCGCGCCCGGCCTCCATGTCGGCGTTGACCGCGGTGATCGCGTCGTCTTGATCCGGCGTCTCGTCGAACGGGAACGTGGCACACAGCTCGCGGTATTGATCGTCGGGCGGCGGGAACGCGTGGCCGGGCAGGGCGGCGCGTTGCGCGTAGACCTGGAGCAGCTCCTCGGCGAGCGCGCGCACGGTGCGCGACACCTTGGTCTGCGTGGCCTCCCACGTGATGCCGCCGAGCTTGTCGATCCGCGGGGCGTGGCCCTCGGCACCGACGTAGCGCTGGACCTCGCCGAGCCGATACACCGGCAGGTACAACGTCCCGCCGTCGTACTCGAGCTGGAGCGCGTCGATCTCGTGCTGGGGCGGCAGCCGCACGCCGCCGACCGCGACGGTGTCGAGCAGCGACACCGCGCCGACCGCGATCTTCTTGAGGCCCTGGTAACGGCCGACACCGTGGCGCTGGTGGACGAGGTAATCGCCGATCGCGAGCTGGCTCCAGTCGCTGACCCCGCCGAGCAGCGCATCCTTGGCCTTCTTGCGGCGGTTGCCGGCGTGGTGGGTGCGCGCACCGAACACCAGGTCGCCGGTGACGAGCGCGACGTGATCCTTCACCGACGCGAACGCATGGGCCGGCGTCCCGGCGACGACCCGGACGCCAGCGCCGGACAGCGGCACGCCGCGCTGGTCGAGCACGCCGGCGAGGCGATCGATCCGCGACTGCGAATCGAGCGCGATCGTCACGGCGACCCCGTCCGCGCGCCAGCGCTCGAGCGCCTTCAACAGCGGCGTGACGTGCTCGGTATCGCCGAACGTGCGCGCGTGATCGAGCTCCTGGCGCAGCACGCGCAGGTCATCGACGTCGATCCGGACGCGGGTCGCGTCCGCGTCCCCCGCGACCTCGAGCGAGCTCAGCTCGATCCGCCGCGGCGAGGCGAGCGGCGCGAGCTCGCGCGTGAAGTGGCGATCCGGCGGATAGGCGAGCTCCTTCATGTTCGAGCGGTTCGCCCAGCGCAGATCCGCGTCCGCGAGCACGTCGGCGACCGCGCGCTTCGCGAGCTCGGTGTTGACGATCAGCCAGCGCGCGGTGGCCGGGACATACGCCGCGGGCGAGACCATCTCGTCGTGGAAGGCCGGCACCAGGCCCTCGATGCCGACGAACACGCTGCCGGTCTCGAGCTGCTCGATCGTGCGGCGGGTCGCCTTCGACGGGAACGCGATGTCGTCGGCGTACGCGCGGATCCGGCCGCGCACGTCGGACGCGCCGGTCGCGATCGTCTCGCGCACGGGGTGGACGACCACGCGATCGACCTCGCGCAACGTGCGTTGCGACTCCGCGTCGAACCAGCGCAGCGATTCGACCTCGTCGCCGAACAGCTCGATCCGCACCGGGTGGGGCGCGAGCGGCGCGTAGACATCGATGACCCCACCACGCAACGCGAACGTCCCGGGCTCGTCGACGACCGGCGTGCGCGACCAGCCTCCATCGATCAGCACCTTCGCGATGTGGTCGCGATCGAGCGCCTGGCCCTTCGCGATCACCAGCCCGCGCGCCGCGAGCTCGCCCGGTGGGAGCGTCTTGCGCACGAGCGCCTCGGCCGACGTGATCACCACGCGCGGGCACAGCTCGGCCTGGGTCAGGCGATACAGCGTCGCGACCCGCTCGACGATGCCGCCGCGATCGGGGGACAGCTCCGCGTACGGCGAGACATCGATGCCCGGCAGCAACGCGATCGGATCGAGCTCGGCCGAGTCGCGCGCATCGCCGAGCCAGAACCGGACGTCGTCCTCGAGCTCGCGGGCGGCCTCGTCATCCGCGGCGACGACGACGACCAGCTCGGTCGCCGAACGCTCGGCCGCGAACCAGGCCGCCCAGCCCGGCGTCGCGCCGTACGCGATCACCGCGCCGGCTTCGATGGCTCGCAACAACTCGGGCCCCATGGCGCGCGCAAGCTAGCACGCCGTGCGACACCGGCTTGTCAGCTAACGCCGCCAGTAATAGCCGCCGCCGCCGAGGAGAGCCACGATCAGGATGATGATGAGGATGGTGTACATGCCTGGAGGTAGTGCAAGCACGAGGCCGAGCGGCTAGCCGTTGCGGTCGACCATGTCGATCGCGCGCGGTCGCATCGCGACCGTGCGCCGGCGCCGCAGGAGGAGGATCGTGGTCAGCGCCCACAAGCCGCTCGCTCCCACGCAGGCGGCGATGATGGCCCACAGGTTCACGTGATCCTCGGTCACGACATAGGTGATCCTGGTCGTCGTGGTGGTGGGGGCGGGAGGCGGAGGCGGAGGTGCCGCGGCGACCACGGGCACCGGGCTGGGCGTGATCAGCACGCCGCGATCGCTCGCATCTGCGACCGCGAGCGATGGCGACACACCGCTCGTCGGGCACGCGGCGAGGGCCGCGACGTTTTCGTACCTCGAGGGCGCGGTCTGGACGTACGTATAGGCGAGATCGATCTCGCGCTTGTCGAGCGTCACCTCGTAGGAGCCATCGGTGTCGCGCTGCTTCGCGAGGTGATCGATGCGATGCGGCTCGCCGGGCGCCTGATCGCCGCACGGCTCGCAGTACTCGATCACGTTCGGATGGCTGCGCAGCACGTCGAGCGCGCGGGTCGCGATCTGGTCGCTGACCAGCTCGCATTGATCGGCGTAGGCAGCCGCCGGCGCGACGGTTGAAAGGACGACAAACGGGAACACCAAGAGCGCTTTCATGGCTGACCTCGCGGAGGAACGCGTGAGCTGGTCCGAGTATTCTGCAGCCGGCGGAGGCCCGCCAGCGAAAGTTCGGCGAGCGTGCCGAACAGGACGATCGTCGTGACGACGAGCGCACATCCGAGCACGACCCACATCGCGTGATGCGCGAACTCGCGGCGGGTCGCTGCACCGTTCGCGGCGGGGAGCACGAGCGTGATCGTCAGGTAGGCCGCGATCGGCACGGCGAGCCGTCTCAGCGAGTCACGCATGGCCGGTCTCCCTGTCGAGCCGCCGGGCGAGCGCGTACAGCGCGCACAGGCCGCCGAGGTACACGATCACGCCCTCGAGCCGGTGCAGCTCGCCGCCGCTGAGGTCGTGGGCGTGCATGTCTAGGGCGATCGCGATGCGCAGCGTGTTGACCACGATCGTCGCGACGTACGCGACCGCGACCGCGACCGCGACCCGCTGCGCGGCGAGCTTCCAGCTTTGCATGCCGGAGAGCCAGCCGATCGACAGCGCGAGGATCGCGGCGAGCATGAACTGCAACCCGGAGCACACCGGCGCGATCTCGAACGAGGCGGCGCGGTCGACGTAGCCGGCGCCGGCTTCGCGCACGAAGTGGCCGCCGGTCACGACCGACACGCACCTCGCGGTCGGCGCGAGTAACCACCGCAGATCGTCGGCCGAGGCCTCGCGGAAGTAGTGCTTGCCGGCGACGACGATCGCGGCGGCGAGCGCGACCCCGAACACCTGCGGCCTGGTCACGAGGCGGCTCCGCGGCGGATCCGCTTGCGCGCGGCGACCGCGATGATGCCCGCGAGCAGGACGACCAGCCACGCGAGCGGCGGCTCGGCGCCGACCTCCATGCTGTCGCTCTGCGCGATCGCGCTGTCGCCGACCCCGGCGGGCATCGCGATCGGCTGGGTCACGTCCGTCGAGCCCTGGGTGGTGCGCACGACGTCCTGGACCGCGATGAACGAGGTGAACTTGGTCAACAGGTTGTACTCGAGGCCGAGCTTGGTCACGGCCTCCTTGTTCTTGTCGTCGTTGAAGAAGTCGGAGAGCTCGCTGATCGCGTTGCGCGCCCACAGGTAGCGCAGCGCGCTGTTCGCCGGATCGGGCCTGGTCTGCGCGGCATCGAGCGTCGCCACGAAGCGGCCGCGCCCCGACACGCCGGTGAGCGTGACCTTGCCGGTCGGCGCGCCCTTGTACTTGCCGAACACGATCACCGGGCGCGACGCGAACACGTCCGGGAGCACCTTGGGCTCGACGTCGTAGGCGTCGAGGCCGTCGAACGCGACCTTGACGTTCGTCAACACGGGCGTCTCGACGTACGCGCGGAACTTCGCGGCGGCCGCGGCGGCCTGATCCGGACCGAGGATCGTGAACGCCTCGCCCTGGCCGGCCTTCGCGATGCCGTCCATCAGGTGGCGGTTGACCGAGGTCCCGATGCCGAACGACCACACGTTCGCCTGGTCGAGGTGGTCGCGGATCTGGTCGAACACCGCCGGCTCCTCGGCGATGAAGCCGTCGGTGACCACGACGAAGCTGCGCGACACGTTGTCTTCAACCTCCGCGCCGCCTTCGGCGGCGCTGCGCGCCGGGCGTGCGCCCGACTTGCCCGCCTCCGCGCCGCCTTCGGCGGCGCTGCGCGCCGGGCGTGCGCCCGACTTGCCCGCC
>JBDTEH010000234.1:0-10626 GCA_039922635.1 Kofleriaceae bacterium
TCCACCGATGACACGATGATGAAGTATGTCTACTCGACCGGCGCGACGGCACCTTCGATCAGCGCCGGTCAGATCGTCGAATTCAAGACCTCCATCACGCACGACGTGAACCCGGCGCTGTCCGGTAGTGACCCGGGCGTCAAGGCTGGCTTCTCGTCGGATGTTTGCTTGAAGTTCACCGCGGCGGGCACGTTCGGCTTCTACTGTTCGCGCCACGGGTTCACGGGCAGCGTCACGGTCAACTGAGTCGCTTCGAGCGGCGCTACATCGGGTCGCGTGCCGCGACCGGCGACCGCTTCGACGCGTGCGCGGGAGGCGGTGCGATGTCTTCGGAGGGCGACCACTCTACGTTGCGCGCCGGCCTGTGGCGCCGGAGCGCACGGAGCGCCAGCGGGATGGTCGCGAGCGCGCCGGCGCCGAACAGGACCGCCCCGATCCACTTGCGGCGATCGCGGCCGATCCGGTCGGCGACCAGCAGGCCGACGCCCAGCCCGGCCATGCCGCGGGTCGCGGCGATCAGGAACAGCTCGGGGTACGTGACATGAGGTTCTCGCATGCCACGGAAGCTGCAGAACCGGTGCCACGCGCTAGAAGTCGAAGCCGGCCGACATCGCGAGCGTGGTCTGCGCCTTCGCGGTGTCCTTCGCGTCGCAGTTGGTCGTCAGCGACATCGGCGCGCACGTGGTGTTCGTCCCGGCGCGGTCGTCGATCGAGGTGCCGGCGAGCGCGAACTGTGCCTCGAGCGTCAGCTGGAACACGTAGTACTGCAGCTTGGTACCGAAGAAGAACCGGTTGCGATAGATCGTGTCCTGATCCTTGAACACGAAGTTGTTCATCGAGTCGCTCTCGTTGCCGGGCGTCAGCGGATCGATGTTCGGGGTGCCGTCGATGACCTCGCTGCGCGGGATGATCATCAACAGGTCCCAGCCGGCGAACGGATCGAGCCGCCAGGTCCCCGCGATGCCGACGTGCTTGGAGATCGTGATGTCGAGCGATGCGGCGGTCAGATCGAGCTCGCGCTGGGTCATCAGCCGCGACACGGCGCCGCGGACCGCGAGGCTGGGCAGCGGCAGGTCGTGGTAGCCCTCGTGGAGCGCGACCTTCGCGTAGAGCTGGCCGGTCCACAGGTGCGAGTCGACGAGGTGGACGGCGCCGGCGCCGACCTCGAACGACGGGATCGGGAACCACAGCCCCTTGCGGGCGAAGAATCCGACGGTCTGCATCGACGAGGGTGGGGTGCCCTGGAGCACGCGCCAGTAGTCCGCGGCGCGGTCGATCGTGGTCGTCGAGTAGTCGACCGTCATCTGGAAGCCGGAGAACCCGAGCGAGTCGGCGGGGGTCAGCAGGTGCGGCGCGAGCACGGTGCCGAGCTGCGAGGCGAGCGCGCGGAACGCGAGCGGATCCCCGACGACGCTCGTGGTGTTGCCCATCGCATCGGTGATCGGGGTCCCGAGCTTGCTCAGCACGAGGTCGTTCGAATCGGCATGCGCGGCCGCAGCCCACAGCACGATGATCGACGCGATCGCCGCTCGCATGGCGCGAGCCTAACACCGCCATGATAAACAGCGCCATGGCCGCGTACGCAACGATCGCCGTCGAAGACCTGGGTCCTGTCGCGCGGGTGACCATGAACCTGCCCGACAAGCGCAACCCGATCAGCCCGGCGATGTGCGGCGAGCTGCTCGACGCGTTCAAGACCGTACAGGCGAACGTGATCGTGTTGACCGGGGCCGGCAAGGTGTTCTCGGCGGGCGGTGACCTCGCGGGGATGCAGGCTCCGACCGCGTCACCACCGACTCCTCCGGCGACGCTCGTCGAGCTGTTCACGGCGATGCACGAGCTCGGCAAGCCGATCCTCGCGATGGTCAACGGCCACGCGCTCGCCGGCGGACTCGGCCTGATGGTCGCGTGCGATCTGGTGATCGCGTCGGACCAGGCCCAGTTCGGCACCACCGAGATCGCGGTCGGGCTGTGGCCGATGATGATCACCGCGGAGCTCGCCCGCTCGGTCGGGCGCAAGCAGGTGCTCGAGATGATGCTGACCGGCAAGAAGCTGACGGCGGCCGAGGCGGTCGCATGTGGGCTGGTCAACCGGGCGGTGCCGGCCGACCAGCTCGAAGCCGCGACCATGGAGCTCGCGACCGCGATCGCGGGCCGCTCGCCGGCGGCGATCCGGCTCGGGCTACGCGCGTTCTACCGCTCGCAGGATATGGAGCACGAGCCGCAGCTGCGCTATCTGCAAGGCGAGCTCGGCCGGGTGCTCGCGCTCGAGGACGCGAAGGAAGGCATCGCCGCGTTCCTGCAGAAGCGTGCCCCCGTGTGGAAGGGGAAGTAAGCCACCGTCCCCGCCGACGTGTAGGCAACTGGACCGGTACCGCGGGGTACCACGTGCACGGTAGGCGCCGGCATGTGGGCGTACCGGTGAGGCGCCACGATCCGCGGGGTTACGCTGGCATCGCGGTTGCTGAACAGGTGGCATGCGCCTCACAACCATCTTCCTGTTCGGCTCGTTGCTCGGTTCGGCGGCCTGTCTGCGCGGCAACGCGTCGGGCAACATCGATAGCGCGGAGAGCGCGATCGATTCGTCGGACTCGGTGTCGTCGGAAGGGGACCTCGTGGCCGCGAACGTCGATGGTGCGAGCACCGCGGGCCTGACCGCGCTCACCGATGACGAGCTCGCGCTCTCGATCGTCGCCAACATCCACGCGAAGTGGCCGAACGCGTGCGCGCAGGTCACCACGAACGGCGCCGAGATCACGGTGGTCTACAACGACTGCAGCGGTCCACGCGGCCTCGTCCACGTCACCGGCACGCTCGATCTCACGGTCTCGCTCGACCCCACCGGTGCGGTCGAGATCCACGCCACCGGCACGGGCGTCGAGGTCAACAAGGCGGTGCTCGACATCGACGCGGACGCGGTCTACACGGTCTCGGGCTCGACGCACTCGCTCGCGGTGACCTCGAAGGGCAGCGGTACCGGCCCGCGCGGCAACGACATCGACCACGAAGGCAACTACACGTTGACCTGGGATCCGTCGACCACGTGCGGCTCGATCGCGGGCCACTGGCAGACCGACTTCACGAGCTCGACCGCGACGGCCGAGCGCTCGAACGATCTGTCCCTGTCGAAGTGCGTCGGCGCGTGCCCGTCCGGCACGCTCACCCATCACTTCCTCGGCGGCGCGTCCGTGACCGTCACCTTCGACGGCAGCGCGACCGCGACGTGGACCGCATCGACCGGTGGCTCGGGCAGCGTCGCGCTCGCGTGTCACTAGCCCCTGCAGTCCACACCACTACACGGGCACATCGAGGTCGAGCCGCGAGCCGGCCGTGGGTCGCACGAAATCGGTCCGCTCGCTGCGCGGTTCGGACGGTCGATGCGATTTCCTGCGACATGTGTTCGCCGGCTGGCTCGCACAGCCATGCGCATCGCGACGATCCCGTTCGTAGTCCTGGCTGCCTGTTCTGGTTCCGACTCGGGTCCGCCGACCGGGCCGCACGCGATGGGCGAGATCACCATCATCGAGGCCCACGCGACCACCGGAGGGAACGCGACCTCGACCATCGCCGCGGGGTTCATTCCGGACGCCGCGATGGCGGCGACGGTCTGCACGCAGACCGTCGCGGGCTGCGAGGTGACGCTCGCGCCGGATTGCAACGGGACCTGCGGCGCCAAGCAGTTCTGCGCCTTCGATCAAGACTGCAAGGCGGCGTGCAAACCGGTCTGCGACGCGACGTGCAGCGACAACGAGGAGTGTTACTTCCCGACCCCCACCACCTCCGCATGCCGCCAGCGCCAGAGCTTCGACGCTGGAACGCTCACGGTCTCGGGCACCACCACCCCGGTGACGTTGTTCCCGCCCTATTCGTTCAAGGGCATCGACAGCGGCTCGCTGTTCAACGATGGCGCCGCGCTCGCGGTCACCGCGGCTGGTGCCGGCGCCGGTGCCGGCTATCTCGGCTTCACCGAGAGCTTCACCGCGACGAACATCTTCCGCACCGAGCCCGCGCTCGACAAGCTAGGCATCACCGACATCTTCGGCGCCGGCGATATCCCGATCCAGTGGAGCGCCGGCCAGGACGACGTCCTGGTCACGGCAACGGTCATCGCGAACAGCGGCAAGGTCGGCACGCTCAGCTGCAAGGCCGACGACACGACCGGCAAGTTCGCGCTCCCCCGCCAGGCGATCAAGGCGGTGCTCGCGACCGGCGATTCGCTCGGATCGCTCACCATCGCGGTCACGCGCCGCAAGCTGACCTCGGTCTACGACCTCGGCACGACGGGTACGCTCCCGGGTGTCGAGATCCAGCCGGTCGGCTGGCTCGACCTGGCGACGAGCTCGACGGAGACGACCTCGTTCATGGGGTGCGGCGACAACGAGCAAGTGTGCGATAACGCGTGCGTCGAGACCTCGACGAACGCCCACTGCGGTTCGTGTGACAACGCGTGCGCGAGCGGCGATTCGTGCGCCACCGACACGTGCTCGGGCCCCACCGCCTGCAACAGCTGCTTCGCCGCGGCGTCGACTGGTAGTGGGGTTTGCGCCTCCGCCTTCAGCGCTTGCACCAACGACGCCGACTGCAGCGCGTTGCGGACGTGCATTCTCGCGTGCGCGACGACCGACACGACGTGCCAACAGACCTGCGTCAACGCCCATTCCGGCTCGATCACCCTCTACAACATGGGCCCGAACTGCATCTGCAGCGCGGGCTGCCCGACCGAGTGCAACGGCGCGTGCCACTGATTCACGTGCGCGGGAGGGCTGTCATCCTGGAGTAGCCGATCGCGCAGACCACGCCCATCGCCGCGCAGCCGCCCCACAACAGGGCGGGGCTGACCGCGAGCACGCGCGGTCCGAACAGCGGCGCGAGGCACGACGCGAGCCCCCAGCCCATCGCGTAGAACCCACCGTAGCGGCCGCGCGCGTGCGGCGGCGCGAGGTCCGCGACCAGCGACGAGGCGGCCGGCGAATTGAAGATCTCGCCGATCGTCCACACCGCGACGGCGAGCGCATGGACCGCGATCACGGAGCTGATGCCGTGGAGCGCGAACCCCGCGCCCATCAACAGCGCGGACCAGGCGAGCACGCGCCGGCGATCGAACTGCTTGGCCCACTCGGTCACCGAGGGCTGGAGCAACACGATCAGGATGCCGTTGATCGCGAGCACCGCGCCGTACACGCCGGGGCCGTAGCCCTGGTGCTCCATCCAGCCCGACAACGTGACGGTGAGCTGGAAGATGATGCAGGCCTGCAGCATCGCGAACAGCCAGAACATCAGGAACGCGCGATCGCGCAGCACGACCGCGAACCCGGCGCCGCGCGAGGTCTTGCGCGCCGGATCGGGATGCGTCTCGGGCACGCGCGCGAGCACGACGAGCGAGAACACCGCGCTGGTCGCCGCATCGCCGATGAACAGCGCGCGGTACGAGAACGTCGCGACGAGGCCGGCGGCGACCGGCGCGATCGAGAACCCGAGGTTGATCGCCCAGTACAGGAACCCGTAGGCACGCTGGCGATGCTCGGGCGGAACCACATCGGCGACGAGCGCGTGGACCGCCGGTCGATAGAGATCGCCGATGAAGCCGAGCACGAACACCGAGGTGCCGATCATCACCAGCGAGGACGACGCACTGACCCATAGCATCGCGCACGCGCCCCCGAACAGCGATCCGACCATCGTGACCTTGCGGCCGAGCCGATCGGCGAGCGTGCCGCCGACGAGCGAGGCCACGACGGTCCCCGCGCCGAATAGCGCGATGATCGAACCGGCTTCGCCGAGCGACATGCCGCGCTGGCGCGTCAGGTAGAACGTGAGGATCGGCGCGACGAACGCGCCGGCGCGGTTGATCAGCGTCCCCACCCAGACGGTCCAGTAGACCGGCGGTAGCGTCGCTCGTAGGTCGCGGAACCGAGCCGAACCGAACACCGCACGATGTTGTAAGCGATCCCGGACAATTCCGAAACTCGCGTGCGCGAGCGCTACAGCCGGCTGTCACGTCACGACGTGACGGCAGCCAAACTCGTTGGATGCGTGGTCACGAAGAGGCATCGGCGTTGCAATCGTCCGCGCATACAAAGGAGAACTCAATGCGAACGATGCTCTGGTGCTCGATTTTGGCCACCGCACTTGCGGCCGGTGGCTGCAAGAAGAAGCAGGACGATACGGGGAACGCGGCGACCCAGGTCCAGAAGTCCGCCGAAGGCGTCAAGGACCAGGCCAAGGACCTGGACAAGACGCTGACCGACAAGAATGCGACCCCGAACGACCTCAACAAGGCGCAGGGAGACCTCGCCGCGGCGAAGACCGACCTGGTCGCAGCGAAGGACAAGTACGAGGTCACCGTGAAGGATCGCCTCGCAAAGATCGACATCAAGATGCACGAGCTCGAGGCCCGCACCGATGCGAAGTCGAAGGAGGAGGTAGCGACGTTGCAGAGCCGACGCAACGAGCTCGCGACGAAGGTCGACAACGTCAAGGATCACGCGACCCCCGATTGGGATGCCTTCACGAAGGAGGTCGACCACTCGTTCGACAAGCTCGAGAGCGATCTCGACGACGCGCTCAAGTAAGCGCGTCCCGTACGATCAGCTAGTTGCGGGTTTCACCGTGCGACGCCTCTGCGCCGGCCCAGGGGTGTAGCGGCCATGCTAGCCTGTGACTGAATGCAGCTGGTCTGGGGCCTGATCGTCGCGTGGGTCATGGTGGCCTCCGCGCCGCCGTGTCGGTCCCACGAGGCGCCTCACGCCGGCATTTCGGTCGCGCCGGCGTTCCAGCACCCGGTGCGCAAGCGCGAGCTGCCCACGTGGGTCGGCCCGATCGTCTCGCCGGCGCGCGTGGTCGTGATCGTTCCTCCGCTGGTCGCGATCGTGCGGATCGAGGCGACCCGCTCGATCGGGGGCCATCGCGGCGCGGCGGCCTCTCATGCACGCGCTCCTCCTGTGGGTTGATCCGGCGTCGTCCTCGCTCGATCTATCCCTCGCAGGAGGCTGTCATGGCTGTCACGGTTTCGGTTCCCAAGGGCCGGGTCCTCGTCGTCGACGATGATCCCGCAATGCGCGACATGGTCGCGACCCATCTCACTCGCAACGGCTATCCGGTCGCGACCTGCGCGTCCGCGGCCGAGGCGCTCGCGACCTCGATCGACCGCATCGATGTCGTGGTCTCCGACGTTCGCATGCCCGAGCAAGACGGCATGGTGTTGTGCCGCGCGTTCCAGTCGCGGGCGCGCGCCGTGCCGGTGATCCTGATCACCGCGTTCGGCAGCATGGACACGGCGATCGCGGCGCTGCGCGCCGGTGCCTTCGACTTCTTGCCGAAGCCGTTCCGGATCGACGCGTTGATCGCGACGATCGAACGCGCGACGGCGCGGTCGAACGATCCCGAGCGGCGGCTGCCCCCACCGACGGAGCTGGTCGGCGATAGCGCGGCGATGACCTCGCTGCGCGAGCGGATCGCCCGCCTCGCGCCGGGCGATGCACCGGTCTTGGTCAGCGGCGAGAGCGGCACCGGCAAGGAGCTGGTCGTGCGTGCGCTGCACGCCGCCTCGGCGCGTGCCGAGGGACCGCTGATCGCGGTCAACTGCGCCGCGATGCCGGCCCCGCTGCTCGAGAGCGAGCTGTTCGGGCACGTGCGCGGAGCGTTCACCGGCGCGACCGGCGACAAGCCGGGACTGTTCGCGGCGGCGCGCGGCGGCACGCTGTTCCTCGACGAGCTCGGTGAGCTGCCGCTCGAGTTGCAGCCCAAGCTGCTCCGGGCGCTGCAAGAGCGCGCGGTGCGACCGGTCGGCGCCGCGGTCGAGGTCCCGGTCGATGTCCGCGTGATCGCGGCGACCCACCGCGATCTCGACGCGCTGGTCCGCGAGGGCCAGTTCCGCGAGGATCTATACTTCCGCGTTCACGTCCTCCACGTCGCGGTGCCACCGCTGCGCGAGCGCGAGGGCGATGCGGTGCTGCTCGCGCGCCACTTCACCGACTTCACGCTCGATCCGGAGGTCGAGGCGGTGTTCGCGGCGTATCCGTGGCCGGGCAACGTGCGCGAGCTCGAGAGCGCGATCGCGCACGCCTCGGCGCTCGCGACCGATCGGCACATCACGCTGGCGGATCTGCCCGAGAGGCTACGCGCCTGGCGGCTGCGGATCGCACCGGCGACCAACGAGATCCTGTGCTCGCTCGCGGAGCTCGAACGCACGCACGTCGCGCACGTGCTCGAGTGCGTCTCCGGCAACAAGGCCCGCGCCGCGCGCATCCTGGGGATCGAGCGCAAGACGTTGTACCGGATGCTCGAGCGCTGGTCGGTGGCCCACGCCGCGCAGCACGACTGATTTAATTTGGCCCGCCAGCGCGTCGCCGGCCGGTGTTCACGCGCTACGCGCGGTCGGCGACGGGTAGCAGCACGACGAAGCTGCTGCCACGGCCCACGACGCTCGATACCTCGATCGATCCGCCGTGGTCCTGCACGATCCCGTAGCTGACCGAGAGCCCCAGGCCGGTGCCTTCACCGACATCCTTGGTCGTGAAGAAGGGATCGAAGATCCGTGGCAGGTCGGCCTCGGCGATGCCCTGGCCCTCGTCCTCGACCGTGATGCTGCCGAACGTGCGCTCGCCGCCGCGGGTCTCGCCGCCGCGGGTCTCGACGCCGGTCCGAACCCGGACCGTGCCACCGCGTGGCATCGAATGGATCGCGTTGAGCAGCAGGTTCGACACGACCTGCTCGACTTGCGCGTCGGCGGCGCGGACGCGCACGGGCCCCGAGCCCTCGACGACATCGATCCGGGCGTTGCGCTTGCGCGCGGTCGAGCCGATCAGCTCCGCCGCCGAGCGCGCCACGCGGTCGAGCTCGACCACCGCGCGGCCGCCGTGGTTGCGCCGGCCGAACGCGAGCAGGTGCGTGATGATCGCGCTGATCTTGTCGGTCTGGTTCAGGATCGTGCGGGCCGCCTTGCGGCGCTCCTCGGGCGAGGCGTCATCGGCGATCAGCTCGGCGTTGCCGGCGATCACGTTGAGCGGCGTGCCGAGCTCGTGCGCGACGCCGGCCGCGAGCACGCCGATCACGTTGAGCCGCTCGGCGTGGCGAAGCTGTTCGACCGCGGCCCAGCGCTGCAGCCGTTCGCGTTCGACGTAGTGGCGCAGGCGATCGTTGAGCAGGACGACGACCACGAACATGCCGGCGCACCCGATCGTGTTGATCGCGCTGACCCACAGCGTGTCACCGAACGTGAACGAGATCGCCCCGACGCACGCGCTGGCGAGCACCGCGATCGCGAGGCCGAGCGTGCGCCCGCGCAGCCACGTCGCCGCGACCAGCGGAGCGAGGTACGCGAGCTGGAGCAGCGTGATCGCGACGCCGGTGACGTAGTCCGCCGCGCCGATCGCCAGCGTCGCCGCGATCGAGAGCGGCGTGATGAAGCGCCGGACGAAGGTCACGACGGGATCCGCCGCGCCGCCTCTGCGACCGCGTCCCGCAAGCTCGTCCGCGTGAACGGCTTCGCCAACAAGATGCCGCCGAGCTGGCGCACGCGCTCTCGCACCTCGTCATCGGGGAAGCTCGTGATCACGACCGCGGGTACGAGCGCCGATCCATCATGCCAGGCATCGAGCACGTCGAGGCCGCTAAAGCTCGGCATGCACACGTCGGCAACCACGACGAACTTGGGCTGCGCGCGTACGGTCGGCGCGATGCTCGACCGCAACAGCTGCCAGTACAGCTGGCGGCCGTCGGCGGCCTCGATCACGTCGGGGAAGTCGCGGTGTAGCGTCGAGCGCACGAGGTTGCGCATGTCGGCGTTGTCGTCGGCGATGATCAGCGTGGGCCTCATGACGGCTCGCTCCTGCGCGTACCTCGCATCGCGGCGATCGCGGCCTGCGTGATCGAGGCGAGCGGAAACGGCTTCTGGAGCACCGGCACGCCCAGGCGATCGCATTCCTCGAGGAGCTCGACCTCCGGGAACGCGGTCACGAGCAGCACCGAGGTCGGCCATTCCCACATCCGGGACAGGTACACGACCTCGAGGCCGGACATCCCGGGCATCCGAACGTCCATGATCGCGAGCGCGAACCGCAGCGATCTCACGGGCTCCGCGGCGCTCGCGGCGAGCAGATCGAGCGCGCGTTCGCCGTCGCCGACCTCGGTCACCTCGCAGCCACTCGCGCGCAGGCGACTGGCGACGAGCGCGCGGAGCTCGGGATCATCTTCGGCGAGGAGCACGCGGCGCTGCGCGAGTCGCATCACGTTCTGCGTCGGCTCGTCGTCCCAACCTTCATACGGGAATTGTTCGATGGGCATGCCGGGCCCTATTGCACCCGCCAGGCCAGCGCTAACGAGTTGATTTATCATCGAGGCGCGGTCGCGCGAGCCGTGTCGATCGGACGCGGGCTGTCGAAATGACTCGCTACGGCGCCTCGGCACGCGCCGATTGCTTGCCGAGCTTGCACGCCGCGGCGAGGTCGAGCTTCGCGCCGGCGGCGTCTCCGGCGGTGGTCTTCGCGCGACCGCGTGCGAGGAGTGCGTAGGCGTCGTTCGGCTTGTGCGCGAGCACGGTGTTGCACGCGGCGATCTCCTCGGCATCGCGATCGTTCGCGGCGAGCTCGATACACAGCGCGAGCTGCGCGTCGTGCGAGGCCGGCG
>JBDTEH010000235.1:0-2995 GCA_039922635.1 Kofleriaceae bacterium
CCAGGGCCTGCTGATCGGCCTGATCGGTACGGTGCTCGGCGTCGGCACCGGCCTGGTCGCGTGCTACGTCGGCAAGCACGTCGGCATCCCGCTCAACCCCGACGTCTACTACATCGATCGGATGCCGGTGAACGTCGATCCGATGTCGGTCGCGCTCACGTTCGGCGCGGGGGTCGTGACCTCGATCCTCGCGACGTTCTATCCCGCGCTGCTCGGCGCGCGCGTGCGACCGGCGACCGGCATGCGCCACTAAGCCCGGGGCGCCCGGTGCCCGGCGTGCCCGGGGTGCCCGGCATCTGTGACGGCGCGGCTACGGTCCGCAACTCGCGACGCGCAATTTCGCCGTGTTGCGCGTGGCATGGTTCTCGCTCGACCGCAGGTATGCGCGCGCTCCTGGTTGCGGCTCTCGTCACGGTCACCGGTACGGCGGCCACGGCCGGCACCTATCTCGGGGTCGGCATCGGCACCGGCGCGAGCGTCGGCGACTCGGCGAACCGGAGCTACAAGGCCGACGGTCGCAGCGCACGCGTCGCGCTCGGCTATCGGATCGGGCCGTTCTCGATCGAGGGCATGTTCAGCGGCTACGGCTACCAGGTCGCGAACGGCCCGGGGACGGGGCTAACTGACTCCCGCAGCGTCCAGCTCGCCGCGAAGTACAACTTCGCGCTCGCGGATCACTTCGAGCTGTTCGGCCGGCTCGGGCTGTTGCGAACCGACCTCACGGCGCGCGACACCGGGGCCAGCATCGAGGGCGACGGCTATACCGCCTCGGTCGGTGTGGAGTATCGACTCGACCTCGCCCTGACCGGGCTCGGCCTCTACATGGACTGGACCCGCAACCAGGCAAGCTTTGACAACGCCGACGGCAGCAAGGTCGACCAGTCCGCGTCGATGTGGACGCTCGGCGCGAACCTCGCCTTTTAGGTCGTGATCTTCGCGTTGGCGGGCGATCTGCGAGCAACCTTTTCGCACCCTGTATAGGTCTCATCGCGCGTTGACACCTGCGGACGCGATAAGTAAGGTCTCGCGCTCGTTAGAGATTCCTGTGCCCGACGATGCGCTCGAGACGACCCGTTCGCCGGCCAAGACTGGTGACATGACCGGTGACGTGACCCACGGCCAGACCGGCCAGCCCCATGGCCAGACCCCCGGGAAGACCGGCGCGACCGTATCCGTGCGCAACCTGTCGAAGGTCTACGAGCACGGCGGCGTCGCGCTCCAGGTCCTGACCGGCGTCGACCTCGAGCTGTTCGCCGGCGAGATGGTCGCCGTCGTTGGTGCCTCCGGCGTCGGCAAGTCGACGCTGCTCCAGATCCTCGGCACGCTCGATCTCCCGACCGCCGGCACGATCAACTTCAACGGCGAAGAGCTGACGAAGATGGCGCCCGCCCGGCTCGCGGAGTTTCGCAATCGCTCGATCGGCTTCGTGTTCCAGTTCCATCACCTGCTGCCCGAGTTCAGCGCGCTCGAGAACGTGATGATGCCCGCGCTGATCCAGGGCGTCGCGGTCGGCAAGGCGCGCACGCGCGCGCGCGATATCCTCGGCCGGGTCGGCCTGAGCCACCGGCTCACCCACCGGCCGAGCGAGCTGTCGGGCGGCGAACAACAGCGCGTCGCGCTCGCCCGCGCGATGGTGCTCGAGCCCGCGTTGCTGCTCGCCGACGAGCCGACCGGCAACCTCGATCGCGCGACCGGCGAGGCGATCCACCAGCTGTTCCTCGAGCTCAACCGCGAGCACGGCTCGACGCTGCTCGTGGTCACTCACAACCCGGAGCTCGCGAACCTGATGCCGCGGCGCATGCGCATGGTCGACGGCGGCCGGCTGGTCGACGAACGCGAGGGCGACGCCTATCGCACGCCCGCGAAGGGGCCGTCGGCCGGTGAGGCCGCGATCGTCGGGGAAGCCACCACGCGCGACCAAGCGCCGCTCGCCGATGCGAAGCCGGCGGACCCGGCGGACGCGGCGGACGCGGCGGACCCGGCGGACCCGATCGACGTCGCGAAAGACGAAGCGTCGTGAAGCGCATCGTCGTCGTCTTGATCGTCGCGCTCGGCGTCCGCGCGTGGGCACAACCGACCCCGACGGCGCCCGCGCCCGCGCCCGCGCCCGCGCCCGCGCCTTCACCTTCACCTGCACCTGACACGAGCGGCGATAGCGCCGGCTCGGGCTCCGCCGCGGCGGCGACCGGGGCTGCCGGTGGCGTGCAGTGGCAGGGCCGGGCGATCGAGCGGATCCAGTTTCGCGGCAACCGCAAGGTCGAGGACGACGCGATCCGGGTCCAGCTGTTGACCAAGGCCGGCACCGTGCTCGATCCGACCAAGCTGCGCGAAGACCTCCGGATGATGTGGAAGATGGGGTTCTTCGCCGACATCAACGTCGAGGGCGAGGTCAACTCGAACGGCTCGCTCACGCTGACGTTCGCGGTCAAGGAGAAGCCGTCGATCCGCAAGGTGCTGATCGCCGGCAACAACGAGCTCGAGCTCTCGAAGATCAACGAGGTGCTCGATCTCGAGCTCGACTCGATCGTCGACATCTCGAAGATCAAGAAGAACCGCGACAAGATCGCCGATCTCTATGTCCAGAAGGGCTACTACCTCGCGACTGTCGACTGGGAGGTCAAGCCCGTCAACGAGGCCGAGGTCGATGTCTGGTTCAAGATCGACGAGAAGGCCAAGGTCAAGATCCGCGAGGTCCAGTTCATCGGCAACACCAACATCAGCGACGACGAGCTGCGCAACGCGATCTCGACCCGCCGCGCCGATGCACTTTCGTTCCTCAACGACTCCGGGACCTACTCGCAAGAGGCGTTCGAGCGCGACCTCCTGCTGGTCAGCGCGCACTACTGGGATCGCGGCTACGCGAACGTCAAGGTCGGCACGCCGCAGCTCCGGCTGTCGCGCGACAAGCAGTACATGTACCTGTCGATCCCCGTCGACGAAGGTCCGATCTTCACGATCGGCTCGGTCAACTTCAAGGGCGACCTGATCGGCTCGG
>JBDTEH010000236.1:0-5710 GCA_039922635.1 Kofleriaceae bacterium
GTCGGGGATCATGGCGGACGGCGAGACCGTCCGGGAGCTCGACGGAAGTGCGCCCGATCCGGGTGACCACTATCGGTAGGACTTGCGAGCCGCTCATGGCCGTCAGTGCGCTGACGTTCTGGCCGCACGATCGCTATATTGAGCTCGCGCCGCGCTACTGGCGCTCGGTGGCCACCAACGTCCGAGCGCTGATTGAAGAGGGTCACGACACCAACGTCGAGCCGACCAATAATCATGCCGAACGCGAGCTCCGTGGCCTCACCGGCAGCTCCTGCGGAAGCAGTCCACGGTCTTGGCGCGAAGCAGAGCGAGGCACCGCCTTTCCGCGGGGGGCAGTCGCTCTTGCACGCCGGCACGGACCGAGGACCGACTCTGCAAGGATGGGGGACGTGATCAGGGGGATGGCGACGCGGACCAACCTGCGGTACGCACGCGGCAGCAGATTCGAGTCGTTCTGGTGGAAGAACGCGGGCTTCGCTCGGCCGTGTCGCGTGCAGGTTAGGTGTCAGGCCGGCGCGATACGGTGCAGCGGTGTCGAACACGTACCAGCTCAAGGTGGGCTACGCCGAGCTCGTCGAAGCCTTCGTCGACGAGAATCACGAGCGTCATGCGGAGCTCACCGGATGGGTGCCGGCCGGCTGGACGCCCGACCGGTTCGATCTCGCGCTCGCCGGTCGCCTCGTCGGCAACCACGGCGCGCGGCGCACAACGAGCACGAAGCAGTCGGCGCGGACCTGGGTTCGAGGTCGACCGTGATGCTCGAAGCGCAGCACGACCCGACGACGCGCAGGCGCGCGCTGAGCTTCACCAATCGCAAGGGGCAGATCTATTACCTGCACGCGGGCCGAACGAAGACTGGCAAGCGACGGTACTTCGTCGCGAAGACTCTCGGTGACGATGCGCTCGCCGAGCTCCCTGGCGGGCTCGAGATCGTCGAGAGCATCAACGGCGTGGTGTCGGTCCGCCGGATCGATCCCGCTGCGCCGAGGATTCCAGACACCGATCTCGCCCGCGTGCGGGCGGAGCTCGCCAAGCATCCGCACCTGCGCCGACACCGCGCGGATGCCGTGAAGGGAGAGCTCATCGTGTTCGAGCCGGTCGGTGGCTGTTCCGACGAGATGGCGGGCGGCCTGATGGCCACGCTCGGGCTGACAACGGCCCGGATCGAACGCGCGCGCCCCGAGCTGGAGAAGCGCACGCGCTTCACGCCGGTGATGCGACTCGTGCCCATTGACGGCGGCCAGTACGCTCTGTTCCGCATGACGTATCGTGGCGAAGGTGGTTGGTCGCGTTGGGCGCTCGATCGCGGCCCGCTCGAGAAGCTCGCGGCGACGTACGTGAAACACGTCGGCACCGATCGGTTCTTCGAGCTGCATTGACCGGCCCCAGCGGCCTGATTCGTCCACGGTTGCTCGTTCCGCCGGATCGGCGAGAGCTCATCCCGGTTTCGCTTCGGGTCGCTGATTGCGAAGCGCGGCTTTGCGCGCTCGCTTCGCCGCCTTCTTCGCATCGAGTGCCCGCAGCCGGTCCTCGATCGAGAGGACAACCTCGGGTCGCTCGCGCCCGAACCGTTCGAGATACGTCCGCTCGATGAACTGCGGCAGCGGGACCTTCCACGGTTCCTGGTCGTGGTTGTCGATCTTGCCGAGCTTGGTCGGGTTCATGCCGAGCTCGCGCGCCATCTGGACCTGCGCGTGCGACAGGCCGTGTCGCTTGCGTGCGGCGATCCAGTCGGCGAGGTTGTTCTTGGTCATGCTCATCCCCCTGACTCGTCGGGATCGTACTCGACCGTCGTGACCTCGAGCTCGGCCTGGCGCGCGGGCGCGGGCTCGTCCGTCTGCGTGTAACCGATCGCACGGTAGCCGCGCAGGCGCTTCGCGAACATCCGGTCGAGCATCGGCACGTTGCGATCCACGTAGTCGTAGATGCGCACGTCGGTCTTGCCTGGATGGAGCCGATGCAGCCGGCCGGCGTACTGGACGAGCGTGCCCTTCCAGGAAAGCGGCAAGGCGAGGAACAGCGTGTCGAGGCGAGCGTCGTCGAAGCCCTCCCCGATGAAACGCCCGATCGCCACGACGAGGCGTTCCTCGTCGGCCGGGATCGCGGCCAGCCGCTCGACGATCGCGCGCCGCTGCTTCACGCCCATACCCCCGTGGAGCACGACGAGGTGCCGCGTGAGCTTCTCGAGGTGCGCCGCGAAGTAGTCGAGGTGATCCTTGCGCTCGGTCAGCAGGATCGGCGAGCGACCCTGTTCGAGCGCGGCGATCACGTCGTCGAGGATCAGCGAGTTGCGGCCCTCGTCGGCTGCGAGCGCCGCATAGAGCTCCTGGATCTTCGGCGCCGCTTCGCTGCGGGGCGTGAGGAAGGCGGTGTCCCGAACGACGACGTGGTGGGAGAACGGATGCCGCGCGGCCTGGCTCTTCTCGCTGACGGCAAAGCGCACGGGGCCGAGCTGCATCTCGGTGATCGGGTGGTGGCCGTCGCGGCGCTTCGGCGTCGCGGTCAGGCCGATCACGTAGCGCGCCTTGACCTCCGCCATCACGCGCTCGAACGAACGAGCGGGCAGGTGGTGACACTCGTCGACGACCACCATCCCGTAGCTCGCGACGAGATCGGCGACCTTGCCGTCATGGCCCAGGCTCTGGATCATGGCGAGGTCGAGCTGGCCGTTCGGCGTCCGCTTGCCGCCTCCGATCTGGCCGATCTGCTTCGCGTCGATCTCGAGGAACACGGCGAGCTGGGTGCGCCACTGGTCGAGCAACGGCTGGCGATGAACGAGGACGAGCGTGCTACACGCACGCTGCGCGATGGCATGAATGCCCACGACGGTCTTGCCGATGCCGGGCGGGGCGACCAGCACGCCGAGGTCGTGGGCCTGGAGGGCACGGGCCGCCTGCTCCTGGATCGGCGTGAGCGTGCCGAGAAACCGGCGGGCCACCGGCGCGCCACTGCAGCGCTGGTCGTCGATCACGAGGCCGACCTCGTGCGCGCGGAGGAGATCTTCGACCGCGGTCGTGCACCCGCGAGGTAGCGCGATGTGATCGGCGAGCTCCTCGGCGCACGCGATCACGCTCGGCGTTCCGTTGGTCGAGAGCCGCAGGCTCTGCTTCTTGTGGAACTCGGGGTTCCGGAACGCGGCCAGCCGCTTGATCTGGTTCACGAGCGGCGAAGGCAGCCCGGCCTTGGTGACGAACAGCCGCTGCGCGAGGACCGCGTGGACCTGCTTCGGCAGCGGACCGTCGATCCGCACCGAGGGTGGTCGACCGGACGGCAAGCGCAACCAGGGCGTCCCGGCCTGGCCTTCATCGTCTGCCGGCCGCACGCCGATCACCGCATCCCGGCGCGTCGCTTCGGCGACGATCTGCTTCACCCGGTCGGGCTCGATGCGCCGAGCGGACGCGAGGCACGCCCACTGTTCGTCGTCGGGGTACGGGACGAGCTGGTCGTCGAGAAAGATCGAGTTGCCTGCATCGCGCGCCTTGCGCTGGAGCGGGAGCGCGATCAGGTTGCCGAACCCACCTCGCGGCATCAGGTCCTGACTCGGAAACAGCCGGTCGTACGAGTCCATCCCCAGGTCCCGCCGTCGCGACATCGTCTCGGTGAGCAGGTGGCAGCCCAGCTTGCGGGCCGTGCTGGCCGGGACCGGTGCGGAGAAGAACAACCACACGTGTGCCCCGTTGCCGGATCGCGATCGCTCGACGACCGCAGGAAGCTCGATCTGCCGGCAGGTCTCGACGAACGCACGCACGTCGTCCATCCACTGACTCTTGTCGAAGTCCACGGCGAGGAACCAACACGTCTCGTCGGCGAGCAGCGGATACACGCCCATGACGTGCTGGCCCCTCAGGTGATCGAGGATCGCGTCATCGCTCACGGGTGTGAACGCCTGGTGCTTGCAGTCGCCACACTTCACCCTCGGCAGGTCGCAGAGCCCGGGCGCGAACTTGTGGTCGCACGCGGGCGAGTAGCCGGCCTTCCCCTGCTTGCTCTCGAAGCGGGTCGGGAACACGTCCTCGCGGCCCAGGAAGAGCTGGCGGAACAGCGCGACCTTGTCGTCGTTGGTCCTCGGAACCGGCGTCGCCGTGCGTGGCGTGGCGGATTCGAGCTCTGCACGCGCGGTCGCGAGCCGAGTGCGCGTCTCGGCGCACGCGCGCTCGAGCCGAGCGAGGGTTGCCTCCTCGGTGGCGATGGCGCGTCGCAGCTCCTCGCCCCGGGATGGCGCAGACATCGACGGCGTCTTACCACGCGGCCATCGGCACGAGATTGGAAGGGGAAAGGTGGTGTCACCCGGCGGATCGCCGACGGGCCCAACGCGCCCGCCGGCGCGAAACCGGTTACCGTCGGGCGCAGGAAGCGCATGACCCCTCCACTGCTGTTCCTCGCAGGGCTTGCCTTCGTGATCCTGTTCGGCTTCGTCGGCACGCTGCTGTTCCGCGCGACCCGGGTTCCGGACATCCTGATCCTGATGGCGGCGGGCATCGTGCTCGGGCCCTACGGGCTCGCGTGGGTGACCCCCGATCAGCTCGCGCGGGTGCTGCCGTCGTTCACGACCCTGGCGCTCGTGATGATCCTGTTCAGCGGCGGGCTCGGGATGCCGCTCGGCGACGTGCTGCGCGGCGCGCCGATGGCGACGCTGTTTACCGTCCTGGTGTTCGTGGCCTCGGTGCTCGCGACCGCGGAGATCGTTCACCACCTGCTCGGCTGGACGCTCGGCGAGGGCGCGATGCTCGGCGCGATCATGGGCGGGAGCTCGTCGGCGACCGTGCTGGGCTTGTTGCGCGGCGCGCCGGTCTCCGAGCGCTGCAAGACGCTGCTGTCGCTCGAGTCGTCGATCACCGACGTCCTGTGCATCACCGTGCTCGTCGGACTGATCGACGCACTCACGCAAGGCGGGACCGACGTGGCCGGACCGGTGGCGCACGTCGGCGCGCAGTTCGGGATCGGGATCGTCGCCGGAGTCGTGGCGGGCTTCGCGTGGGGCGAGCTCGCCCGGCGCGCGCGCAAGCTCCGGCTCGACTTCATGATCACGCTCGCGGTGGTGTTCGCACTCTACGTCGGGGTCGAGGCCGCCGGTGGCTCGGGCGCGGTGGCGACGCTGGTGTTCGGCGTGGTGATGGCCTCGTCGCGCGCTCGTTCGTCGCTGCCGATCATCGTCGAGGTGGGCGCGCCGCTGTCGCCGCCGGCCACCGACGCACCCGCCGCCGAGCGCGAGCCAGCGCGCGCGACGCGCGAGCTGCGGACGTTTCACGACGAGCTGGCCTCGCTGTTGCGCACCTTGTTCTTCCTCGTGCTCGGCATCCGGTTCCCGCTGGAGTGGCCCGGCGTTGCGGTGTGCGCCGCGATCGCGACCATGTTGTTCGCGTGGGTGGCGATCCGCTGGCTGATCGGGTTGCCGATCTCGTGGATGAGCAAGTTCGACCGTCGCGATCGGTTCGCGGTCGTGCACCTGTTCCCGCGCGGCATGGTCGCAGCCGTGCTGGCGACCCTCCCCGCGCAGTACAAGCTCGCCGACGGGACGCCACTGCTGTCGTCGGCACGGGTCGACGCCTTCGTCCTGATCGCGTTCCTGATCATCGGGTTGACCACGCTGTGGTCCAGCGTGGCCGTGGTGTTCGGCGCGCGGATCGAGGCCGGCCCACCGCGGAGGTGACGTCAGCCCGGAGTGCCGTCCGCTCGGCGCTTCGCGTTCTTACCCGACGAGGATTCGCTC
>JBDTEH010000237.1:0-9849 GCA_039922635.1 Kofleriaceae bacterium
GATCGGTCTCGGCATCGACGAGCTCGACCGCCGTCGCGCGCTCCGCGTTCAACAGCTCCTTGCGCACGCGATACCCTTCCTCGGCGGCCTGCAGGCCCTTCGCCGAGGTCTGCAGCGCGTGCAGCGCGAGCTGCACGGCTTGCTGCGCGCTCAGCAACTCGATCCGCGCGCCGCGCAGCAAGTTGTCCTTGTCCGCGCGGAGCTCGTCGGTCTCGGCCTTGATCCGATGCTGGGTCGTCGACGCGACCAGCGAATCGTTGAGCGTCCACGCCAGCTGCACGCCGGCCGACCAGGTGCCGCGGAACTCGTCGACGACCGGGAAGATCCGCTGGTTCGGGCGCGCGTAGTCGGCGACGCCGAACACGGTCAGGCGCGGCAGGTACGCCGAGTTTTCGGCCTCTGCCTGATGCTCCTTCGCGGCGATGCCCTCGGCGAGCACGCGGACGTCGAGCCGCTGCTGGGTCGCCTTGTGGACCGCGTCGTCGAGCGAGACCGGCGGCGGCGCCGACATCGCCTTGCGCACGTCCTCGCCGAGCGCGAGCGGCTCGTCCGGGCTCGCGCCGATCAGCAAACGGAGCTGCTCTTCGCGCAGCGTCGCGAGGTTCCTCAATTGATCGAGCGTCTGCTCGGCCTCGGCGTCCTGCGATTCGATCCGCAACAGGTCGGCCTTCGACACGCGCTGGACCTCGAACTGCGCGCGGATCTGAGCGACGGTGGCCTCGACCTGGACGAGCTGGCGCTGCGCGACCAGCACGTTGAGCTTCGCGCGCAGCCATTCGTAGTAGGCCAGCCGCGCGTCCTGCCCCGCGTCGATCATCGCCGAGGCTCGGCTCGTCTTGGCGACCTCGAGCCCGAGCTTCGCCGCCTTGACCAGCTTGGGATAGCGATAGATGTAGTCCGACAGGTTGATGTTGACGTTCGCCTCGGCGACGTAGTTGTTGACCAGCGACGACGGGATCGAGATGTCCATCCCGGCGAACGGGATCACGAACGCCGGCACCTGGCTGTTGCGCGTGTACTGCAGCTTGCCGCCGATCTGCGGCACCTGCTGGAGCTCGGTCGCCTCGGCGCCGGCGATCTGTGCCTCGACCTCGGCGATCCGGCGTTGCACCGTCGGCGACACCGCGGCGGCGCGCGCGGCGGCGCGATCCGCGGTCAGCCCGTTCGCGACGAACATCGCGTCGAGGTCGTGCTCGAACGCCTTCGGATCATCCGCTGCTTCGGCGGCCTTGGGCCCGAGTGCCGGCGTGGGCGCGGGCGCGGGCTTGGAGGCGGGTTGCGCGAGTGCGGGAGCCGCCACCGCCGCCAGGAGTACGAACGAGAGTCGAGCAGTCATGGGCCGCGACCAAAGCATCGTGCGTGCCACCGGTCCAGCGGCGAAACCCGGGTTTTCGCGTCGCCTTTCGGTTCGTGCTGTCGGGTCGCCTTACAGCGAGCGTCACGAAACGTGACCACCACCGTCACGTTTCGAGCCGATATCCCGAGAACGAGCATAGAGTTGAGCGATGACCCCGGCGGATCCCGCGGCTGGCACGCGACTGGCAACATCCGCCAGCGTGTCCGCGACCGACGCCGTCTGGCGGAACCACCGCGATGAATTCTTCCTGCGAGAAGCGCGCGGCACGTCGAAGCTCACCAGCGTGATCGGGTGCGTCGTGTTCGGCGTCATGGTCGTGATCCTCGTCGGGGCCGGCTACCCGACGTGGCGCGTCGTCGCGGCCTGCGTGCTCTACGCCGGCTTCGTCGGCGGCCACCGCCTCGTGATCCGCCAGACCCGCGAGCTCCGCCGCGTCGAGCACGCGTTCATCAAGATGAACGTGATGTCGCAGCTGTTCGTCGTCGGGATGGCCGGGTTGACCGGCGGCGTCCACTCGCCGTTCTTGCCCGGGTGCCTGATCCCCGCGATCGTCTCGCTGCTGTTCTTCGGCCCGCAGTCGGTGTCGCGCTGGATCGCGCTCGGCAACGGCCTGTTCGCGATCGCCATGGCGTCGTTGCCCGCGGAGATCGTCGGCCCGGCGTTGCCCAACTCGTCGTACGCGATCGCGATCATGGTCCAGCTCGGGTGGAACCTGTTCATGCTCCATCTCCTGGTCGGCAAGCTCAGCCAGATCGCGAGCGAGACCAGCGAGGAGTTCGACTGTCTCCGCGAGGAACGCCTCGGCGATGCCGAGGCCCAGCTTCGCCGCCTGCAATCGGTCGGGGCGAAGGTCGCGCACGAGCTCAAGAACCCGCTCGCGGCGATCAAGGGGCTGTGCCAGCTGGTCAGCCGAGCGCCGGAGAGCGAGCGCACCCAGGAGCGGCTCGCGGTCGTCACGTCGGAGATCTCGCGGATGGAGACGATCCTCCACGAGTATCTCTCGTTCAGCCGTCCGCTCGAGGATCTCAAGCCGCAGAAGCTCGACGTCACGGAGCTGTCGCGCGACGTGCTCGAGGTGCTCGCCGGCCGCGCCGATCAAGCCGGGGTCTCGCTCGCGCTCGAGGGCGCTCACACCAAGGTCGAGGGCGATCCGCGGCGGTTGAAAGAAGCGCTGATCAACCTGGTCTCCAACGCGATCGAAGCGACCCCGCACGGCGGCGCCGTGACCTTGCGCGTGCGCAACGGCGGGCCCGAGGCCGTCGTCGAGGTCGAGGATACCGGCCGCGGCATCTCCGCGGAGGACTTGAATCGGCTCGGCACCTCGTTCTTCACGACCCGACCCAACGGCACCGGCCTTGGCGTCGTGCTCGCACAATCGGTGATCACCCAGCACGGCGGCTCGCTCGCCTACCGGAGCACCGTCGGCCGCGGCACCGTCGCGACGATCAAGCTGCCGTGCTCGCCGATCGTGGCCCCCGAGCTCTCGGCCCGCGCCGCGATCGCGGAGGCGCGCGCTTGAGCCGGGTCCTGCTCGTCGATGACGAGCCCGCCGTCCTGTTCACGCTGAGCGAGCTCCTCCTCGAGCGCGGCCACAAGGTGTCGACCGCCAAGAACGGGGTCGAGGCGCTGACCAAGCTCGAGGACGCCGAGACCGTGTTGACCGACCTGTCGATGCCGAGGATGGATGGGCTCGAGCTGATGACCCAGATCGTGGCGCGCGATCCGTCGCTGCCGGTGATCCTCCTGACCGCGCACGGCTCCGAGAAGGTCGCGGTCGCGGCGATGAAGCAAGGCGCCTACGACTACCTGACCAAGCCGTTCGACATCGACGAGGTCGCGATCGTGATCGAGCGCGCGCTCGAAGCGCGCCGGCTACGCGTCGACAATCGCCGGCTCGCCGCGGAGCAGACGCTCGGCCGGCGGATCGTCGGCGACTCGCGGCCGATGCGCCGCCTGCTCGAGGCCACCTCGCGCGTCGCGTCGCGCGACGTCACCGTGCTCGTACGCGGCGAGACCGGCACCGGCAAGGAGTTCGTCGCGGAGCTCTTGCACGCGCAATCGCGCCGCGCCGGCAAGCCGCTCGTACGCTTCAACTGCGCTGCCCTACCCGCCGAGCTCGCCGATGCCGAACTATTCGGCCACGTCCGCGGCGCGTTCACCGGCGCGACCGCGACCCGCCCCGGCTACTTCTCGCAGGCCGATGGCGGCACGCTGATCCTCGACGAGGTCGGCGAGCTCCCGCTCGCGATCCAGGCGAAGCTCCTGCGCGCGCTGCAAGAAGGCGAGATCCAGCCCGTCGGCTCCGGCCGGATCGAGAAGGTCGACGTCCGCGTCGTCGCGTCGACGAACCGCGACCTCGCGGCCGACGTCAAGACCGGCGCGTTCCGCGAGGACCTCTACTACCGCGTCGCGGTGGTCGAGCTCGTCGTGCCTCCGCTCCGCGACCGCACGGACGACATCCCCGCGCTCGCCGACGAGTTCGCGCGCCGCTACGGCGAGCGCTTCGGCCTGGGCAACGTCTCGCTCGAGCCGGCGCTCGTCGACGCGCTCACCCATACCGAATGGCCCGGCAACGTGCGTCAGCTCGAGAACACGATCGCGCGGCTCGCGGCGCTCTCGAGCGGCGGCGTGATCGGGCTGGCCGACTTTCAAGCGGCCGAGTCGAACGCGCGCTCGATCCCGAGCTCGAGCATCGCCGACTCCGATGCCGCCGATCCGCCGCTCGATGCGCGCGGCGGACCAACGCTCAAGGAGCAGGTCGAGGCGTTCGAGCGCGGCCTCGTCGGGCGCGCGCTCGATGCCACCGGCGGCAATCAGTCCGAGGCCGCGCGCCGGCTCGGCGTCTCGCGGGTCACGCTGATCGATAAGATGAAGAAATACGCGCTGAACCAGAAGCGCTGATTGCGGCTTGAGAACGCGCCGCGTACGGTCCACCCTCCAGCCATGAGCGACAAGCCACCCCAGACCTACGTGCTTCACGCCGTCGTGATCGGAATCGTCCTGGCCCTCGCGACGGTCCTGTACCTGCGTCACGCCTGGGGCTGATCCGTTCGCCGAACGAGCCGTCGGGCTCCGCCGGTGGCTCGATGCCGAAGCGGCCGCGCGCGATCAGTGATACCAACGCGGCATGGAACGCATCGTCCATGTCTGCAACGGCGACTCGACCGCCGATTCGCTCTCGCTCGCCGATCTGCCCGGCGAGATCCGCGTGTGGGGCGACGCGCTCGACCAGGGCCCGCTGCTGCCCGTCGGCGATGCCGAGCATTACAGGCTGCGCGGCGAGTCGTGGGCGAAGCACGGGCGCGGCAACGCGGCCGACCGCGCGCAGCAGCTCGCGAATTACGACCAGGCGTTCGACGAGGCGGCCGGCGCCGAGGAGCTGATCCTGTGGTTCGGGCACGACCTCTTCGAGCAGCTCGCGCTCGTGCGCCTGCTGTCTCGGCTCGCCCGCCGCGGCTTGCCCAAGACGCCCAAGACGCTCACGATCGTCTCGATCGATCGCCACCCCGAGGTCCCGAACTTCGTCGGGCTCGCGCAGCTCCGGCCCGAACAGCTCGCCGAGCTGTGGGCGCGGCGCACCCCGCTCTCGCGCGATGCGATCGACGAGGCCGTGACCGCGTGGATCGCGGTGACCGCCGCCGATCCGCGGGCGCTGCCGTTCCTGGTCCGCCGCGTCAAGGCACTGCCGTTCCTGGGCGGCGCGCTCGAGCGCCAGCTCGAAGAGCTCCCCGATCCGGCCAGCGGGCTGTCGCGCACCGAGCGCCAGCTACTCGCCGCCATCGCGCGCGGCGAGACCGCGCTCGTGCCCGCCGTGCAGGCGATCGACCCGCGCTATCCGATCAGCGATGTCGTGCTCGCGCACACGCGCGCGACCTTCGAGGCGCTCGGCTTCACCCAGGGCCACGCGATCACGCCGCTCGGGCGCGAGGCGCTCGCCGGCGCGATCGATCGCGTGAAAGATCTCGGCATCGACGCGTGGCGCGGCGGCGTCCACCTCACCGGCCACGGCCCGGTGTGGCGCTGGGACAGCCGCGAACGCCGGCTGATCGAACGCTAGGCCGCGCGGTTCGTTGCTATAATGGCAATAATAATTGCCATTTCAGTGGGCGGCGTACTGCGCGTGGATCGCGTCGATCTCGTCCCCGTGGCGGTCGGAGAGGCGCTCGACCTCGCCGTCCATCGCGCCGGTCAGCATCTTCTTCCACATCCGGAGGTCGCCGCGCAGTGACCACACGACCTCCTTCGCGCCGAGCCACGACGCCGGCTTGTTGTGCTCGAACACGAAGTGGCCGAGCCACGCGAACCCGTAGCCCGCGACCGGCGCCGCGAGCAACGCGGGCGGATAGAACGGCGCCGCGGCGACGCAGCCCATCGCGATCGTCGTGCCGACGAAGTGCAGCCGGCGGCAGGTCTTGTCGCGGTGCTGCGAGACGTAGTACGGCCAGAACTCTTCGAATGATGCGGGCGATGCGGGCGATGCGGGTGATGCGGGCGACTGCGGCGCGGTTTCCATCGTCCCCGAATCTACCAGGTGAACGCGTAGCCGGCGACGGCGCCGTGAGCGACCGGGACCAGGTACGCCGTACGCGCCTCGACCGTCTTGGTCTGGGTCGCGAACAGGTAGACCGTGAGCGCCGCGAACGGCACCGCGCCGATCAGCGTGTAGAGGTCGTACGGCGAGTTCGCGTAGACGTCGTTACAGGTCCGGCCCTGCGGCGGCGGCGTACCCTTGCAGCGCCCGTCGAGCGCGTACAACACGCCGCTCGAGGCCCCCAGCCCGACGGTCACGCCGAGCGTCAGCCAGCGCCAACCGGTCCACCGCGTGTCGACCGTCGCCGTCGTGGTGACGCCGAGCTCCGGCGACGTTGCCACCATGCCGCCGTCGGCGACCGGCTCGGCCCGCACGGGCTGCTTCGCGACATCGACGACCTCGATCCCCGCGGCCGGCGCCTCGCCCGCGATGTAGTGCGCCAGCGCCTTCAACCGATCGCGCGATGGATCGGGGTTGAGCGACACCGTCGCGCGCCGGATCTCCTTGCCGGTCTCGAGGCTGATCAGCGACCCGACCACCACCCCGCCCGACTTGTTCTGGTCAACGCCGACCAGCGCCACCGATCGCGCCGCGATGTCGTGCGCCAGCCGCGCCGCGTACTCCGCCTCGTGGGCATCGCGCGCCGCCGAGGTCGCGAACTGAAAGCCGGTCCAGCCGCCGGTGTGGATCGCCTGATCGAACGCCGCGTCGACCACGACGATGCGCTCGCTGTTCGCCGTCACGGTCACGTTGTGCGTACGCGACGGCAGATCGTTCGCGATCACCACCACGCGGTAGTCGCCGGGCGGGACATCGAGCGTCATGTTGCCGCTACCGCGGTAGGACTCGTCGACGAACACCACGCCCGAGGTCACGCGCACCGTCAGCTTGCCCGTGCCCTGCGCCGCGAGCGCCTTGCGCGCCTCCTCGAACGCCATCGCCGCCTCCGGCCCGTACACCGTGCGCGGCACCTGCGCCTCCGGAAAGCTCCGGATCATCTCGTCGAACGTCGAGTGCATCGCGCCCTGGTCGCCGTTGCGCGAGTACGCCAGCGCGAGCGCGATCAGCGCCTTCTGCAGCGGCTCGCGCAGCTTGGAGTCCTTCGCGAACGCGCCGGAGTTGTGCTGCGCGACATCGACCAGCTGGACCAGCTTCTGGATCGCGTCGCCGAACTTGCCCTGGGCGTACAGCCGCAGCCCCGCGTCGGCCTGCGCCGCGAAGTCGCTCGGCATGCCCGCATCGGTGTGCGACGGCGTCGAGATGCCCGCGACCAGCCGCCCGACCGTGTCGCCGGAGCTGACCTTGCCCCGCGCGAGCTCGTCTAGCACGGGCGACACCAACCGACTCGCGTCGGCGGAGCGCGCCCCGGTGTAGACCTCGAGGGCGATGCCCTCGTCCGCGTGGGCGGTGGTGGAAACGAGGATCAGTGCAGCTAGAACGGCGTAACGCATACCCACCCTATCGAACATCTGTGGCGCGGGTTGCGTCCGCCCCGAAAAAGCGAACAGGCCCGCTCCGTTGGAGCGAGCCTGCCATGCACGGTAGAGAGAATCTACATGACCGTGAAGTTGATGTAGCTGCCCCCGCCTTCGTGATTGTGGCACCCGAGCTGCCCGGAGCTGCCCGACGGGATCGCAATCGTGTCGACGACGTAGTCGTCTCCCAGCAATCCGGTCGTCGTGCTGATCGTTTCATGCGCGAACCCGCCGCCGCTGCCGTGGGTGATGTGCTGCGCGAGGGGGCGACCCTGCCCATCAGTACCGGGCGTCGTATCCTCGTTCTTGAAGTGGATCTTCGTTCCACGAAGAACGGTGAACGTGCCCGCGACAAACTGGTGATTCGCAACGGTCGCGCCTGCGCCATCGGCATAAATGACTGTGAAGCTGTTGTCGATGTTGAGGGCCACCATATCGCTCTCGGTCGTTCCGCCCGTCAGGTCGATATGAACATTTGCGGTTGCTGCGGTCCCTGTCGCGTCCGAGGCGATATTTGCGTCGATCTCGACCGTCTGTGTGTCGCCCGCGGCGAGCGTGACCGACGGCATCGCCGAGGTGACGGTGACCTTGGCGTTGTCGGGCGATGAAACTGCGATGTCGACCTCACCAGTGAAGCCATCGACACTCGAGAGCGTCAGCACGATCTTCTCGGTCTTGTTGAGGGCCGTCGCGATAGTCGCGCGATCGAGTGACGTCATCACGCGCGGAGAGCTTCCGGACTCCGTTTGACAACTCGAGGAGCAGCCATCTCCGCTTGTCGTGTTCCCGTCATCGCAGGTCTCACCGGTGTCAACCGTTCCGTTACCGCAGCTTGGCTGCTGCTGATCGTCACCACCTCCAGACCCTCCTCCACCGGTGATGTCCTGCGTACACGCCGGGATGGCGATCATGGCTAGGGTCGCGAGAAGCAAGCTGCGCATGTTGTGCATCCTTTACAACTAATGTGCCCGGCCTAACCGGGCGTTAATACTGGGAGCAAAATCCTCAAACCTGGGGATCCACACCCCATGCGGTGTGTCTAAACCCCGGGATCTCGGTTACTCGACCGTGATCTTGCGGTTGATGCCCGAGTTGCCTTCGTGGGTGTGGCAATACCAGGTCGCGTCATCGGACGGCGTGACGATGTAGTCCGCACCGGGGTTCAGCGGACCAGGCTCGTGAGCGATGCCGCCGCCTGCATGGATCTCGTGGACGATCGTGTCCGCGTTGTGGAAGATGACCTTCGCGCCCGATCGGACCTTGATCGGCGCGTTCGCGGCCGGGAGGCTCGTGTGTGGAGCCGTAGCGCCGGTGCCCTCAGCGATCGTGATCGTTAGTTGATTCGTGACGGTGAATGCCGAGCTGACCGAGGCTCCATCCATCGTGATCTTCACCATCGGGGTCAGCATCGCAGCATCGGTCGGTACCGCGACGAGCAGCGCGACGTTCGCCGTGCTCCCATCGGTGAGATCAACCGAGGTCGGCGTCGGCGTCAGCGTCCACCCCGTGACGGGGTTGCCATTTCCGTCGACGACGCTCGCGACCACGGGAACGTTGCCGGCGTAGCCGCCTTGGCTCGTGACCGTCAGGGACAACATCTCGGTCTTGCCGAGCTCGGTTGCGACGGTCGGGCGATCCAGCGAGACCGCAACCGCCGCGGATACGCCTGACCCCGTTCCAGTGCCGCCGGTGTCGCCGCCGCCAGTGTCACCACCACCCGTGCCACCGGTTCCGCCCGTACCACCGGTGTCGCCCGTACCTCCACTACTCCCCCCGCCGGTGATGTCGGCGGTACATGCCGGAGCTACCAGGGCGAGGACTGCTGCGAGGAGGGCTGTGCGCATGTTGCGCAACTATTACAAGCCCTGTGCCGGTTCTTACGTTTGCTAACTCCGCGTTCACAAATGACCACGAGCCGAGTCGCCTGGGAGGGAACTCCCTCCTCGGTGCCCACAAGCCCCGGCGGGATCGCTACTTACACGCTCCTACGTCGGCTACTTGGTCTGACGTCCGAGGAACTTCTTCGCCCATGAGCTCGCCTGATTGATCCCGCTTCCGGCCTTGCCCATCACGCCGCCGAACATCGAGGTCTTGCCCGTCGCCTTGGAGATCTTGGGGCCGAAGAAGTAGAGCGCCGCGGCCCAGGCAAGCACGAGCGCGTACACCGTCACGCTCATGCCGGGCACCATCGATGCCACCAGCAGCGCAGCCGCAGTGACGATGGCGATGATCACGCCGAGGCGAAGGCCCAAATACCAGGCGGTCAGTGCACCGACGATGATGGCTGCTACCACGTCGTTACCGTACCACGCGTTTGCGCCCGTGGCCTTCCGGCCTATTTGGCTTCAAATGCGCCGATATCGGGGTTGGATCCGCTTGGGTTCGGCCGTGAGTTCCCGTCGAAGTCCGTCGGGACATCAAGACCTGGTTCACCAGCCCCCAAGGCCGGACTCGTGGCCGCGAGATGAAAGTCGCCCGCGCCTTTC
>JBDTEH010000238.1:0-4576 GCA_039922635.1 Kofleriaceae bacterium
CGCGGACGTGCCCGGGATCGACGCCGGGAGCGACGATCTCCGGGCGTTGGCGCGGCGGATTGCCGACGCGCTCATGGCGGCCGCGCGGCCGATCATCGTCGCCGGCACCACGACCGGAAGCGCGGCGCTGCTGGAGGGCGCGGCGAATGTTGCGTGGGCACTGAAGCGTCGCGGTAAAGACGCTCAGCTCGCGATCGTCGTTCTCGAGTGCAACAGCGTCGGCGCCGCGATGCTGGGGGGCGGCAGCCTCGAGGACGCGCTCGTCGCGCTGGAGCAGGGCGCCGTCGATACGCTCCTGGTCCTCGAGAACGACCTGTTTTGTCGTGTCGACGATCGGATGGCCGAGGCGCTCCTGGGCGCCGCGCGGCACGTCGTCGTGATCGATCACCTCCTGACCGAGACCGCACGCCGCGCCGAGATCGTCTTGCCCGCCGCCACCTTCGCCGAATCGTCCGGAACGTTGATCTCGAGCGAGGGCCGAGCGCAGCGCTTCTTCGGCACGTTTGCGCCGGCCGGTGAGGTTCGCGCGAGCTGGCGCTGGATCGACGAGGTGTCGGCGGCGCTGGGCCGCAAGCCACGCTGGTCGAGCCTCGACGACGCCGTCGCCGCGCTGGCCCAGGAGGAGCCATCGCTCGCGTGCGTGGCAGACGCCGCGCCCTCCTCGCAGTTTCGCGCGGTCGGTCAGCGGATTGCGCGCGAACCGCATCGCGCGAGCGGACGCACCGCGAAGCTCGCGCAGATCCGGATCCACGAGGCGCCGCCTCCGGTCGACCACGACTCTCCGCTCGCCCATTCGATGGAGGGTTATCCGGGCCAGCCACCACCGCCGCTTCAGCCGTACTTCTGGTCACCGGGCTGGAACTCGATCCAGTCGCTGAACCGGTTCCAGGAAGAGGTCGGCGGTCCGCTCCGCGGCGGTGATTCAGGCGTGCGCGTGTTCGCCCCCACGACGACGCAGGCCACCTACTTCGCCACGCCGCCACCGGCGTTCGTCGCGATCGCAGGGAAGTGGCTGATCGTCCCGGTCTACAGTCTCTTCGGTTCGGAAGAGCTCAGCGTGCGCGCGCCCGGGGTCGCCGAGCGAGCGCCTGCGCCGCAGCTGTCGTTGCATCCCGACGACGCCGGTGCGCTCGGCGCCGCGGCGGGAGATCACGCCGCACTGACGGTCGGCGACCGCACGTGGTCACTCGCGCTGCGCGTGTCACCCGCGCTCCCCCGAGGGGTTGCGGGTCTGTCGATCGTCCTGCCTGCGGTGCGCGGGGTCGCGCTTCCGGCCTGGGGCTCCATCGCGATGGTGCGGTGATGCGGTGATGCGATGAGTCCGGTCGCACACGGCCTGTTGAACGTGGTCGGCGTTCTCCTGGTCTGCTTGTCGATCGCGGCCGGCCTGATCTGGCTGGAGCGCCGGCTCCTCGCGCTGTGGCAGGATCGTTACGGTCCGAACCGCGTCGGTCCGTTTGGACTCCTGCAGGTGGTCGCGGACGCGATCAAGCTCCTGACCAAGGAAGACTGGATCCCACCGTTCGCCGATCGGCCGGTGTTCGTCATCGCCCCTGCGGTGGTCATGGTGACCGTGCTGCTGTCGTTCGCGGTGGTGCCAGTCGCACCTGGAATCGGCATCGTCGACCTCAACGTCGGGCTGCTGTTCTTTCTCGCCATGTCCTCGCTCGGCGTCTACAGCGTCGTGCTGGCCGGCTGGGCCTCGAACAACAAGTACGCGCTGCTCGGCGGGCTACGCGCCGCTGCTCAGATGTTGAGTTACGAGGTCTTCATGGGGCTCTCGCTCATGGGCGTGGTGGTCATCACCGGCTCGTTCGATCTCCGCACGATCGTCGAGGCCCAGCGCAGCGTCTGGTTCTGCGTCCCGCAAGTTGTCGGGTGCGTGATCTTCCTGATCGCCGGCATCGCGGAGACGCGTCGGCTACCGTTCGATCTTCCCGAGGCCGAGAGTGAGCTCGTGGCCGGCTTTCACAGCGAATACTCGGGGATGAAGTTCGGCCTGTTCTTCGTCGGCGAGTACCTGGCGATCACGCTGATCTCGGCGATGATCACGACCCTGTTCTTTGGTGGATGGCTGGGTCCCTGGCTGCCGCCGGTGGTCTGGTTTTTCGTCAAGACCTTCGCGTTCATCTGCTTCTTCATCTTGCTCCGCGCGGCGCTGCCGCGCCCTCGCTACGACCAGCTCATGTCCTACGGCTGGAAGGTGCTCCTGCCGCTGAGCTTGTTAAACCTCGCCGTCACTGCGGCGGTCGTCATCTGGAAAGGCTAGGAGGCGTCGATGCTCAGTCATTTGCGGTCGCTGTGGCTCATCTTCCTTCACATGTTTCGACGTCGGGTCACGATCCAGTATCCGGAGGTCAAGGCATACGTGCCGCCGCGCTGGCGCGGCCGAATCATCCTGTCGCGCGATCCCGACGGTCAGGAGCGTTGCGTCGCCTGCTACCTGTGCGCCGCCGCCTGTCCGGTGGATTGCATCGCCCTGCAGGCGACCGAAGACGCTCACGGGCGGCGCTACCCGGAGTTCTTCCGGATCAATTTCTCTCGCTGTATTTTTTGCGGCTATTGCGAGGACGCCTGTCCCACCTACGCGATTCAGCTCACGCCTGACTACGAGATGTCCGAGTACCACCGCGAAAACCTGGTCTACGAGAAGGACGATCTGCTGATCAGCGGGCAGGGGAAGTACCTCGGGTACAACTTCTATCGAGTCTCCGGGCTGGTCATCGGCGGCAAGGACACGGGAGAAGCCGAGAACGAGCGTCCACCGGTCGACGTTCGGAGCCTGTTGCCGTGACTGCTACGTTCTATGTGGCCGGCGCGATCGCGCTCGTGGCGACCTTCATGGTCGTGACCCGCACCAACGCCGTTCACGCACTGCTCTACCTGATCGTCTCGCTGCTCTCGGTCGCGATCATCTTCTACCAGCTCGGCGCACCGTTCGTGGCCGCGCTGGAGGTGATCATCTACGCCGGCGCGATCATGGTGGTCTTCATCTTCGTGGTGATGATGTTCAACCTGGGTCCGGCCAGCGTCCAACAAGAACGGGCCCTGCTCGCGCCCGCGATGTGGGTGGGACCCGGTGTGCTCGCGATCCTCCTCGCCGGCGAGCTCGTCTACACGCTCGCGCTCTCGCCCCACGTCGAGGCCGGCTTCGCCGTCATCACGCCCAAGCAGGTCGGGCAGAAGCTGTTCGACGGCTATTTCATCGGGCTCGAGCTCGCCTCGCTGCTGCTGCTGGCTGGACTGGTCGGCGCCTTGCACCTCGCACGGCCGCGACCTGTCGCGAACCTGGAAGGATCGTCCTGATGCCCGTATCGATGGACACCGTGCTCGCGCTGGCCGGCTTGCTGTTCGTGATCGGGCTGCTCGGGGTCCTCGTGCGTCGAAACGTGATCTTCATCTTGATGTCCATCGAGATCATGTTGAACGCCGCGGGACTGGCGTTCGTGGCGGCCGGCGCCCGATGGCACCAGGCAGACGGTCAGGTGATGTTCTTGTTCATCCTGGCCATGGCCGCCGCCGAGGTGTCCGTGGGCCTGGCGCTGGTGCTGCGCCTTTACCGCCAATGGAGCACACTCGACGCGGACATCGCGTCGACGTTGCGTGGTTGAGATGCTCGCACTCTTGTGGCTCATTCCCGCACTCCCCCTCGCCGGCTTCGTCGTGCTGGGGTTGGCGGGGTTCCGGATGCCGCGCCACGCGATCGCGATCATCGGCGTGGGCTCGGTCGCGCTCGCTGCGGCGATCGGGCTCGCGATCGCGATCCAATTCGTGGCGGCGCCGCCGCCCGGTCACGCGTATTCACAAACCCTCTGGTGCTGGATCTCGATCTCGACGTTTCGGCCGACCATCGGCCTCCGACTCGACGCGCTCTCGCTGGTGATGGTGGTGGTGGTCGCGGTGGTCTCGTTCCTCATCCATCTCTACGCCTCCGCGTCGATGGCGAAGGAGGATGGGTACGCGCGGTTCTTCGCGTACATGAACCTGTTCGTCGCCTCGATGCTCACGCTCGTGCTGGCCGACAACCTGCTGCTCCTCTATCTGGGCTGGGAGGGCGTGGGGCTCTGCAGCTATTTGCTGATCGGCTTCTGGTACAAGGACGAAGTTAACGGCCGCGCGGCACAGAAGGCGTTCATCGTCACGCGAATCGGTGACGTCTCGCTCGCCCTCGGGATCTTCTTGGTGTTTACCCGGCTGGGGACGCTCGACCTTCAGAAGATGCTGGAGCTCGCGACGCAGATGTGGCCCAAGGGCAGCGGCGTGGCACTCGCGGTCGCGCTGCTGTTCGTCGGCGGCGCGGTAGGAAAGTCGGCGCAACTTCCTCTCCAGACCTGGCTCCCGGACGCGATGGCCGGTCCGACCCCGGTCTCCGCGTTGATCCACGCGGCGACGATGGTGACCGCGGGCGTCTACCTGATCGCGCGGACCCACACGTTGTTCGAGCTCGCGCCAGCCGCGGCGCTGACGGTCGCCGTGATCGGCGCCGCCACGTTGCTGCTCGCCGGCGTGAGCGCGCTGTTCCAGCGCGACATCAAGCGGGTGCTCGCGTACTCGACGATCAGCCAGATCGGCTACA
>JBDTEH010000239.1:0-11190 GCA_039922635.1 Kofleriaceae bacterium
AGGGCGATCGTGGCGACGGCGGTGGTGGCGATTCCGAACGTGGCGATGCGCTGGCGGTCGATCATGGTGACCCGTACCGACGCACCAGCTCGCCGGACGATCTATCGCCAACTAGCTGAAACGTCGACCCAAGCTCAGCCCAAGCTCAGCCCAAGCTCAGCCCAAGGTCAGCCCGATGGCGGTGTCAGGGTGGCGGCGAAAGCCTGGATGCGCTCGACGGTCTCGACGGTCTCGTTGATCGTTTCGCGGTCCGCCAAGCTGGCCACCAGCGCCAGGTCGCCATCGCGATCATCGCAGCACCGCGCACCAGCAACTCGCGGGCCATCGCTAGCTGCGCGAAATCAGGTGCTCGCGCGGCCGGTGTCCGTCGGAATTCGGCCGCGAAGGTCCGGGCGCCGGTTTCTACGCAACCGCCGCATCCGCGTGCCGACAACGCGGGCAGGAGAAATCACATGGGACTCGTCATCTATCTCGTTGTCGCGAGCCTTCTCGCATGGGCTACCGCTTCGATCGCTGGTTCGAAGGGTCGAGATCGTGCCGTCTGGGGCATCCTCGGCTTCTTCTTCGGCCTGATCCCGCTGATCATCGCATGCTGCGTATCGGACCAGCGCTCGCTCGAAGGCGGTGTCTCGTGAACCTGGGCATCCTGCTGCTGATCGGCACCGCGCTCGGGACGATCACGGCCTGGATGGCCGGCAACCGTCGCCGCAATGCGCTGGCGTACGGCGCGCTCGGGTTTTGCTTCTTCCTGCCGACCGTGATCGCGCTCGGCGTGCTCGGTCCGTGCCGCGAGGAGGTCGAGGGCCAGCGCTATGGCGCCTGATGAACGCTGACGGTCACGGTGCGACGCGCGTCGATCGGGCGGCACACCTTGGTGCCGCACAACCAGAACCGCAGGTGCAGCTTCAACCGGAAGTCTCCGACCTCGTCGGTACGTAACGGGATCGCGAAGCGCGGCGAGGCCTCGTCCGGATCGACGGCGTCGGCGCGGGCCAGCCGGCGGCGGCGCACCGCGACGCCGGCGTCGGGCGCGATGTCGAGCACGAGCTCGCCGTCCTTCGAGATCGTCTGACCACGGTCGACGGTGATCGTCAGCGGCAGCGTGCCGGTGCCGACCGCGAGATCGAGGTGCTCGGGCACGTCGAGCTTGTAGCCCGCCTGATCCTGCGCGGCGGCGGTCGCGGCCCAGAGTGCGACGAGCCACGCGAGCGTGATCGCGGCGCGCTTCACAAGATCTGCGTGGCGAGCTCCGCGAGCGGCGAGCGCTCGCCCTTGGTGAGGATCACGTGGCCGCCGATCGCCTCGTTCTTGAACCGCTCGGCGACCGTGGTGAGGCCGTTGTTCGACGAGTCCAGGTATGGGTGATCGATCTGGTACGGATCGCCGGTCAGCACGATCTTCGTACCTTCACCGGCGCGCGTGATGATCGTCTTGACCTCGTGCGGGGTCAGGTTCTGGGCCTCGTCGACGATCATGTAGACGTTGGGCAACGAGCGGCCACGGATGTAGGTCAGCGGCTCGATCTCGACGAAGCCCATGTCGACGAGCTCGGCGTAGCTCCGGCCGTCCTTCTTGTCGGTCTTGTTGAGGCCGAGGAGCAGCTCGAGGTTGTCGTAGATCGGCTGCATCCACGGGTTGAGCTTCTCCTCGATATCGCCGGGCAGGTAGCCGATGTCGCGGCCGAGCGGAAAGATCGGGCGCGACACGAGCAGCTTCGAGAACACCTGCTCTTCGGTGACCTTCTGGAGGCCCGCGGCGATCGCGAGCAGCGTCTTGCCGGTGCCGGCCTTGCCGACGAGCGTGACCAGCTTGATGTCGTCGTTGAGCAACAGATCGAGCGCGAAGTGCTGCTCGCGGTTGCGCGGCTTGATCCCCCACACGCCCTCGCGGAGCTTGCGCACCGGCACGGCCTTGCCGAGGGTCTTGTCCCAGCGCGTGAGCGCCGACTTGCCCGCTTCATCCTTGAGCGTCAGGAACTCGTTCGCGTGCAGGCTGGGCGCGTCGATGACGACCGCGTTCTGCGCGTAGAACGTATCGATCGTGCCGTTCGGCACGACGAGCTCGCGGTTGCCCGAATAGAGCTCGTCGATCGAGATCTGCTCGGGCTCGTAGTCGACCGTCTGGAGGCCGAGCGCGTCGCCGCGGACGCGCATGTTGACGTCCTTGGTGACCAGGACCGTCGAGATCTTCGGATCGGCGTCGCGGACCTCGAGCGCGATCTCGAGGATCCGCTGATCCATCGAGCGCGAGTCGTAGCTCGGGTTCTTCGGCGGGTTCTTCGACAGCGCGACCCGCACGGTGCCGCCGTTATCGAGCTTCTGCGGCTGCGACAAGCCACCCGGCTGCATGCGGTGCTCGTCGAGCAGGCGGGCGATCTGACGCGCGTTGCGCCCGAGCTCCGATTGATCCTTCTTGAAGGTATCGATCTCCTCGATCACGTAGATCGGGATCACGACCGCGTTGTCCCCGAACGCGTACATCGAGCGCGCGTCGTGGAGCAGGACGTTGGTGTCCAGGACGTAGTTCTTCACCGCCACACAACGAGCCTACGTCAGAACCGGCCCGAAATTGCGAGCCCGGCGGCCTGATTGGTGGCCATCGGGGTCACGGCGAGATCCGTGGGAGCCGTCGCGTACAACACGATCCCGGTCGCGAGCGCCGCGAGACCGACCACGCCGATCACCGTGCCGAGGTCGGCGAGCGAGCCCGCATCGAGCACCTTCTGGCGTTGCGCGGCGGGGCACGACAGCTGCGAGCCGATCGAGAAGCAGCCATACTTCGGATCGATGGCGTCGTCGTAGTCGCCCTTGGCCTTGAAGCCGACCGCGACGCCACTGATGAGGGCGACCACGCCGGCGCCCCCGACCGCGTACGACCACACGACGCGATCGTGCCGCCGCGTCGCGCGCGGTGCCTCGACGGGGTGTTCGGCGATCGCCGGCGCCGCCGGGACATCGAAGATCACGGTGGCACCGGCCGCGGCGTCCTTGCTGCCGTCGAACCACGTGCGGGCCGGCGTCGCGACATGGACCGCGATCGAGCCCGGATCGACCCGCTCGCTGATCGTGCGGCCCGCTTTGACCGCACGCCCGGCGATCGTGATGCTGAGTCCGGCGGCCTCGGGATCGGGAACATTGACGACCGCGGTCGCGAGCTTGGCGACGAGCGCATCGGCACGATCGGTCGCGAACTTCTGGCGTGCGGCGTTGTCGGCCGAACGCTGGGCCGCGTCGTCGAACATCCGCCAGGCCTGCGCGAGCTGTCCGAGGTGCTCGTGGCAGTCGGCGAGGTTGAGCTCGGTGCCGACCCCGTTGTCGAGCTCGTAGCTCTGCTCGAACTTCGCGCACGCCTCGGCAAACTTGTTCTGCTTCGCGAGCTCGCGGCCCTGTTCGAACAGCTTCGCGCCCTCTCCCGGGGCCTGCGCCGCGGCGACTCGGACGAGCGCGAGCAACGCGAAGGCGGCGAGCCTCATCGAGAGATCCTATCATCTACGTCGTGGTCAGTGCTGGCACGCCATCGGATCCGCGTCGCAGTCCTTGGTCGGAGCGACCCGGGTCGGAGTGATCTTGGTCGGAGCGGCCCTGGTCGGAGCGACCCGGGTCGGAGCGACCTTGGCTGGCTCCTTCGCCGGTTCGACCGCGACGCCGGCGGCCTTGCACGCCACGGCGAGTGAAGGCTTGCTGCCCGCCGCGATGAACCACTTGCGCGCGCGCACCGGATCGTGCGCGCGGCATGCGGCGAGCGTGCACGAGCTGCGCGCGAGCGAGGCGGACTTCGTGCACAGCGCGACCGCTTCGACCTCGTTCCCCGCGGCGAGCGCCTGCGCGAACGCCTCGGCAGGCTGCAGAGGCTCGACGTGCGCCGGTACGGCCACGGAGTCGGAGGCGTGGACTGGCCCGGCATCCCCGACGACCGCGGGCACCGGAGCGTGGACCGGCCCCGCGCTCGTCTTGTCAGGTGCGACCGGCGTGCCCGGCGTGCCCGGCGTGCCCGGCGTGCCCGGCGTGCCCGACCTGGCCGGCGTGGCCGGTGCGACCGGCGTGGCCGAGCCGATCGAAGCGAGCTCGGAACGCGCGATCGCCCCCGTCGCATCCGCGGCGATCGCAACCGACCGGCGATCGCTGCCACCACTCGACACGATCGCGACGACGATCCCGATCACGATCGCCGCGGCGATCCCGATCACGATCCAGCGCGGTCGCTTCGGCTCCTGCGCGCGATCGGTCGGCTCCGCGGGTGGGACGTAGCGCGGATAGGCCACGTTCGAGAACGACGGTGATACGTGGGGTCCCGACGGATCGCGCACGTAGCCCTGCGGCGCGTAGCCCGGCGGGACGTGCGGTCCGGTCGCGTTATACGGCGGCGTGATCGGTAGCTGCGGCCCGGTCATCCCCCCCGCGTGCCAGGCCGGGCGGACGCTCTGCGACGACTCCGACTCGGCGCTGAACGGCCGCGTGGGGATGCCGTCCGGACTCTGCGCGACCCGCGCCGAGACCTCCTCGGGCGTGAGGTCCGGCACCGCGCCGAGCTGGTGCTCGAGCGCCTCGGCCGGCGGCCCGGTGAGGTCGGCCGGAACCGGCTCGCTGGTGACCGTGAACACCTCGGGATGGGTCTCGCGCGACTGCATCTCGATCCACGGCTCCGGGCGCTGGCCGAACAGGTCGCGCAGGTTGCGCGACAGCGCCGCGCTCGAAAGCGCGGTCCCGAGGCGTACCGCGATCGCCTCGATCGCCTCGTGGACCTCGCCCGCGGTCTGAAACCGCGCCTCCGGGGTCTTCGCGAGCAGGCGCACCACGAGCGCGTCGAGCTCGGGCGGGATCTCCGGTCGCCGCGTCGACGGCGGCGGGACCTCCTCCGAGACGATGGCCGCCATCGCGTTGAAGTCGCTGTCGCGCTTGTACAGCCGCTCGGTCGTCAGCATCTCCCACAGCACGATACCGAGCGAGAACAGATCGCTGCGCCGATCGACCGGCGCCCCCCGGCACTGCTCCGGCGACAGGTAGCTGATCTTGCCCTTGACCGTGCCCGAGCGGGTCTCCTGGGTCCGGTGCGCGGCCTTCGCGACGCCGAAATCGACGAGCTTGACGCCACCCTCGTAGCTCACGATCAGGTTCGATGGCGACACGTCGCGGTGCACGATGCCGAGCGGCCTGCCGTCGAAGCCGATCCGCTCGTGCGCGTGATGCAGCCCCGCCGCCGCGCCCGCGATCACGACGAGCACGCTGGCGATCGGGATCGCCGTGCGCAGCGCGTGCGAGCGCTGCAGCAGCGCGCGCACGGTCTCGCCGTGGACGTACTCCATCGTGAAGAAGTAGGAGTCGCCGAGCTTTCCGATGTCGTAGACCTGCGCGATGTTCGGGTGCTGGAGCTGTGCCGCGAGCCGCGCCTCGTCGAGGAACATCCGCACGAACGACTGGTCGTGCGCGCGGCTGCGCAAGATCCGCTTGAGCACGACGTAGCGCTCGACCCCGGTCGCGCTCGCGCCGCGCGCCAGAAAGATCTCGGCCATCCCGCCGGTCGCGAGCTTCGCCAGGATCTCGTAGCTGTTGGCCGCGGAGCCAACCTCGGCCTCTACACGGGGCACCACCTGTAATTGTCCATGATCCCTGGACTCGCCGCACGTGCCGATCGCACTTAACGAGGCGCTGACGCGCCGGGTCTGACCGTCCATTCCGTCCAGGAGCTTCCATGTCCAAGATTCGCATCGCTTTGATCTCCGCGCTCGTGGCCCTGCCGATCGGCGTTTATGCCGGCGGCGTCATGAAGGGTCACCGGAACCTCGAGGCCGCGCGCAGCGCGCTCGACACCGCCGACGCGAGGATCTCGGCCGCGCAGAGGGCCAACGAATTCGATCTCGACGGTCACGCGGCCAAGGCCAAGGATGCGATCGCGACGGCCAAGGAAGAGCTCCGCCTCGCGGCCGAGACCTCGAACGAGCACAAGCGATGAAGACCGCGAAGCTCGTGATCGCCGCGGCGCTGCTCGGCAGCTTCGTGACCAGCTGCTTTGTCGAGGCCCGCCCGCGCCCGTGCCGCACCGTGTGCTGGTGGGACCACGGCCGCCGGGTGTGCGAGAAGCGCTGCCGGTGAGCTAGCTGGCTTTTTTCGACTTCGCCGCCTGGAGCTCGGCCCAGGTCACGACCCGATTCCGACCGGTGTCCTTCGCGTGATAGAGCGCGAGGTCGGCGCGCTCGATCAGCGTCGCGCGGTCGTGGCCGTCCTCGGGGAACGCCGCGACCCCGATCGATTCGGTGACGCTGAGCGGCCCCTTGTCGGTCTCGACGACGACCTTCGAGATCTCGATCCGGATGCGCTCGGCGACCGCCTTGGCCTGGACCACGTCGACGTTGTCGAGCACCACCGCGAACTCCTCGCCGCCGTAGCGGCACGGGATGTCGATCTTGCGCGGCACTTCCTGGAGCACCTTCGCGACCCGGCGCAGGACCTCGTCGCCGACCGGGTGGCCGTAGCCGTCGTTGACCTTCTTGAAGAAGTCGATGTCGCACAGCAGCATCGCGACCTTGTGGCCGTGGCGCTGCGCGCGCTGCAACAGATCCTCGAAGCGCTGCTGGAACGCGCGATGGTTGGTCAGGCCGGTGAGGCCGTCGGTCGTCGCCATCGTCTCCATCTTCTTGTAGAGGAAGCCGTTCTGCAGCGACACCGCGACCTGGTTCGCGATCACCGCGAGCATCTCGCGGATGTCCTTGTTGAAGCGCTTCTCGGCGCGCGCGACCAGCGTGAGCGTGCCGATCGCCTCGTCGGCGGAGAGCAGCGGGAGGACGAGCAACGACTTCGCGTCATCGTCGAGCTTGACCTTGCGCGTGTAGATCGGCGCGGACAGCTCGCGGAGCTCGCCGGCGGCCGGGAGGTAGTGGCGGTTCTTGACGACCATCGACGCGAGCCCGGCGTTGTCCTTGAACTCGAGCTCGGCGAGCTGCTTCGGATCGACGAGCCCTTCGCCGCCGGGGCCAAGCCGCACGGCGGCGACGCGGTGGCGCGCGCGCTCCTTGTCGTAGAGCGCGATCGCGGCGGCGTCGTACTCGACGATCGCGGCGCACGCATCGAACGCGGTCTCCATCACCTGCTCGGGCGTCAGCGCGCGGCCGAGCATCGCGGTCGCGGTGAAGAACCGCTCGTGCTCGTACTTCGCGCGCTCGACGGCGCGGAACACCTGCTCGGACTGGACGACCCGCAGCACCTGGGCACCGGCATCGATCATGAGGTCGCGATCGGCCTCGGCGAACGAGGCGTCGCGATCGGCGGCGAGGATGCCGCGCAGGTGCACGCCCTCGAGGATCGGCACCGCGACCAGCGCGACGCCGGCGCGCGCCGCGTCGTAGTACGGGATCTGGTGCGGCTTGGTCGCGCCGACGAGCAACGGCGAGCGATCGCGCAGCACCGCACCGAGCACGCCGGCGGTCGCGAGCTTCGGTTGCTCGGTGATGTCGTCGGCGTCCGAGGCGATCTCCTTGAGCCGCAGGCGATCGCTCGCATCGTCGACCCACAACAGCGCGACGGTGGTCGCGCCGAGCGAACGCTTGATCGTCGAGAGCACCCAGCTCGTCGCATCGCCGATCATGCCGACGCCACCGATCGCGAGCAGGCGCTCCTCTTCGTCGCGGCTGCGCGGCGCGCGCGAATCGGGGCTGAGCGCCGCGGCGATCAACCGGTAATCCCGGCCGGCATCGCGCAGCGCGACCAGCTCCTCGTCGAGCCGGCGCGCGCGGCGGCGGCGATACCGAGCGGTGATCCCGCGCAACAGCACCGCGTGCGCGACGACGGCGCCGGTCAAGAACAGCGCGTGCAAGGTGAACACGAGGATCGTCGCATCGGAGATCCCGGTGCGCGCGAGCAGCGCGGCCTCGAGGAACAGCGCCGCGCCATAGGTCGCGATCGCGCCGGGCCGCGCGAGCACCGTCGCCGAGAACGCGACCAGGCCGTAGAGCACCGGGTACGCGGGCGAGCGCTGGCCGCCCGTGGTCGCGATGATCACGTGCATGCCCGCGACGAGCGCGAGCGCGAGCTCGAGATCGGCGAGATCCTCGGCCGCCGCGAGCCACATCGAGACCCGTTGCGCGCGCGCGGTCGGTGGTGCGAACTGCGCGCGCCGGATCACGGCGATCACCACGAGCGCGAGCGTGGCGGTCGCGACGATCGACTGGGCCAGCGGGATCCGCGCGCCGAACACCGCCGCACCGTCGACGCCGCCCACCGCGACGACGACGCACGCGATCGCCCCGGCGGTCGCGCCGATCGACACCTTCGCGGCGCGGCGCAGCGCGCGCTGATAGCGCATCATCGCGGTCGGCTGCATCAGCGGGTCACCCGCAGCACGATCTCGTCGGGGTACACCATGCCGAGCTCGGCACGTGCGCGGTCTTCGATCGCCCCCACATCGCTGCGCAGCGCCTCGATCTCGCGGGTGAGCGCGGCGTTCCCGGCGGCGAGCTGCGTGGCCTCGTCATCGAGCTGGTGGACCTGACCCTCCAGCCTCAGCGCGCGTGGATCGCGGCGCAGCGCCTCGCCCGGGACGTAGCCGATCAAGATCGCGACGACGAGCGCGAGCCCGAGCCGGGTCACCCAGCGCCGTAGCGCGGGGGCGACATGCATGTCGGCCAGGGTCTTCACCTCCCCCTGAAGGTACGGGCCGAATTTTTCGGGCGCCAACTTTTGGCGAAGGACAATTGTGGTGGAGTTTCACTCGGCTATGTGTACGCTGCGCGCACATGAAGCGACTTCTCTGGGTCGGGCTCGCGATCCTCGCCGGGTGCGGCGATGACAAGACCGCGGACCTCAAGTGCAGCGGCGGCACCCAGGGCTCGCTCGCGGTCGGAAGCCCGGTCACCGTCACCGGCGGCGACGACCTGAACGGCGCCGCGGTCGCGGCCGACGAGCACACGACGATCCCCACGGGCGCGATCACGATCGGCTGCGCGGACGATATCGTCCCCACCGGCTACATCGCGCTCGGTCCGGCGGTCGCGTTCGGCGCCGAGGGCACGTGGTCGGATCGGGCGTTCGAGCTGACGCTGCCGTACAAGATGGCGCGGATGCCGACCGCGGGCACCCGTGGCAACGTCCGCATCGTCGCGAAGCGCCCGGGCGGCGATGCGTTCTTCCCGCCGGTCTCGAACCGCACCATCGACGACACCGACACCTACGCGTCGAGGGCGACGTTCCGCGGCGGCGAGCTCACGACGTATCAGGTGGTCGCCCGCAGCGACGCCGGTCAGACCCACATGGAGCAGTTCGGCTGGAACGCGATCACCGGCGTCTCGATGGGCGGCAACGCGGCGATGGCGATCGCGCTACGCCACCCCGACCGGTTCGACGTGTTCGGCGACATGGGCGGCGAGCCCGGGCCGTCGATGGTCTACACGCTCGCGATGGTGCGCGACTTCGTCTACGGCGGGTTCTGCGACGCGGCCAGCGGCAAGCTCGGCCAGCTCTGCCCGCAGAGCTCGACCAAGTCCGACCAGTTCGAGATCGAATCGGACTTCGAGCACATGCTGTATCAGAGCGGCTCGGGCGTCGGCCTCACCCTCGATCGCTCGCTCTACATGAAGGGCACGCGCGACATGGCGCGCGCGCTGTCGAACCCGGCGCTCTACAACCCGACCAACCCGTACGCGCCACCGGGCGTCGATTTCTCGTACTTCGCGACCGATCCGGTGACGCGCTGCCAGCCCGCGAACACCGTGACGCTCACCGGGTTCTACGACCGCGAGTTCAACCCGAACGGTGACAAGCCCGTGATCACGTTCTGCGACGGCGGCGACAGCACGGCGCAGGGCCTCGGCGTGTTCGACGCCTCGCTGCCGCAGCAGGATCCCGCCGAGCTCGTGCTCGCGGTCGACCTCGATGGCAACGGCAAGCGCGATCCCGGCGAGCCCGTGATCACGAACGCGTACGAGCCGTTCCAGGACGTCGGCAGCGATGGCCTCGCCGACGCGGCCGAGCCGGGCTACGACCCGGTCTCGAACCCCGATCCGGATCACGACGACTATCATTACCTGCGCAACCCGAACGGCACCGAGGGCAACGGCACCCGCGACGAGGGCGAGCCGTTCGAGGATGTCGGGCTCGACGGCGTCGCGAGCACGTGCCAGGCCCCCGCGCCCGGCTGCTACGACTTCGGCGAGGGCAACGGCGTGTGGGACGTCTCGCCGAACGTGCTCAACTGGTACAAGAACGACTTCGATCGCGAGCTCGCCGCGCTCACGCCCGAGCAGCGCGATCACATGTCGATGTGGTTCGACGCCGGCGTCCGCGACTTCCTCAACAACTCGGTCTCGACGAACCAGGCGGTCGGCCAGGCGATGGGCACGTTCGGCTCGCCGTTCGGCGTCTACGACGGCTTCGGCGGCCTGGTCGCCGGCGCGACCGATGCGACGTACGACTTCACCGAGGTCAACTGGCAGGACCTGCCCAAGCACGGCTACCTGCGCTACGGCAGCCCCGATGCCTCGGCCGCCGACATCATGGCCGGCGATGGCCGCCACGTCGGCACCGCGAACCAGATCATCTATCGCATCGAGACCGCGTTCGCGTTCATCGACAAGCACCTGCCCGATGGCGACCGCGACGACTCGTACGACGGCGGCCAGACGTTGATGGATCAATCGTTCGTATCGCCGACCACCGGCCGCGACTCGCCGTACGCGCTGTTCCTGCCGCCCGGTTACAACGATCCCGCGAGCGCGGACAAGCGCTACCCGGTGGTCTACGTCCTCCACGGCTACGGCCAGCAACCCGACGATCTCGTCGCGCTGTCCGCGGTGATCGCGAACCACATGATCGCGACCGAGCCGCTCGCGACGAGGATCCAGAAGTTCATCATGGTGTTCGTCGATGGGCGCTGCCGGCCGTCGTCGAACGGCGTCCCCGTCGATCCGACCGGCGATCTGTGCGAGCAGGGCACGTTCTATGTCGACGCGCCGCTCGGCGGCAAGGCGCGCGCCGAGACCAACCTGCTCGAGCTCATGGATCACATCGACGCGACCTACCGCACCAAGCAGCCGTCGGCCGCCGAAGTCGCGAACTGACCGCGCCTACTGGCTGACCAGCGTGAGGCTGCCCGGGCCGCGCGCCCACACGCGATCGAACTGATCGGCGGCGACATCGAGCACCAGGTTCTCCGCGAGCCCGCGCCGGGTGTCGACGCGCCGGACGCGCTTGCCGTCCCACGCCG
>JBDTEH010000240.1:0-5418 GCA_039922635.1 Kofleriaceae bacterium
AAGACCATCATCGTCGACGAAATCCACGCGATCGCGGGTGACAAGCGCGGCGCGCACCTCGCGCTGTCGCTCGAGCGCGTCGATCGCCTGGTCCGCCAGGGTGCGGGCCGCGTGCCGACGCGCGTCGGCCTGTCCGCCACGCAGAAGCCGATCGAGAGGATCGGCCGCCTGCTCGTCGGCATGCGCCGGCCGATGCCGCACATCGTCGACGGTGGGCATCGCCGCGAGATCGATCTCGCGATCGAGATCACCGACGACGAGCTCGGCGCGGTCGCGTCGAACGACCAGCTCCGCGATCCGATCGTAGACCCGGCTGAACTGCTCGTTGCTCGCGACCGCGGCGAGCTCGTCGTCGGTGATCTCGATCGCGAGATCGAGCTCGCGGCGATGGCCGGCATCGACGATGTGCGGCAGCGGCCGCTTCATCCCGACCAGCAAGCGCGCGATCCGTTCGATCGGCCGCTGCGTCGCCGACAAGCCGACGCGCACCGGCGTGCGCGCGGTCACCTGGAACACCAGGCGATCCAACCGCTCCAGCGTCAGCGCGAGGTGCGCACCGCGCTTGTCGCCAGCGATCGCGTGGATCTCGTCGACGATCACGGTCTTGACCTGCGCGAGCGCCTCGCGGCCCTTGACCGAGGTCAACAGGATGAACAGCGACTCCGGCGTGGTGACCAGGATGTGCGGCGGGTGCTTCGCCATCTTCGCGCGCTCGCCGACCGGCGTGTCGCCGGTGCGCGTCGCGACCTGGATGGTGGGGAACTTCACGCCTTCCTTCGCGGCGCGCTCGGCGAGCTGCGCGAGCGGCGCCTCGAGGTTGCGATGGACGTCGTTCGAGAGCGCCTTGAGCGGCGAGATGTAGAGGATCTCGATGCGTGCCTCGAGCGGCCGCTCGAGCCCGCGGCGGACGAGCACGTCGAGGCACGCCAGGAACGCCGCGAGCGTCTTGCCGGAGCCGGTCGGCGCCGCGATCAACACGTCCTGGCCCGCCGCGATGTGCGGCCAGCCGATCCGCTGCGGCTCCGTGGGGGCCCCGAAGCGGTCGCGGAACCAGCCGGCGATCAGCGGATGGAACGGTTCGAGCGCATCCACCATCGGACCCGCCACACTACCGCAGCTCGACGACAAAGTACGAGGGAGGAGATCTCCTTACAAAAAACTGCCCATCGCCGCGACCCCGCGCGTCTACCGGCCGACAGCGTCTCTTTTACCCACAGGAAAACGTATGAAAAAGCTCTCCGCACTCAGTCTCGGAATCGCGATGGCGTTCGCCATGGTTGGATGCAGCTCGTATGCGTCGGTCGCCGGTACGTCCGATGGCCACGCCCTCGTCGCCAAGAACGGCTTCTTCGGCAAGGCCGTGTACGTGTGCACGGTCACGCCCGCCGGGCTCACCAACTGCCAGGAACAGGAAGCGCCGTAGTCGTGCGTACCGTGGTCGCGATCTCGCTGCTCTGCTACTTCGGTTGCGATAGCGGATCGCGAACCACGCCGCCCCCGGCTGCCAAGCCCGTCGAGGTCATGCTCGCACGCAGCGCGGGGCTCCCCCGGTTTGACATCCAGGCGACGTTCGGGACGAACTTCGATCCCGCGCCGCACATCCAGCCGATCACCGCCGCGCTCGCCGGCGCGCGCGCCGCGTGCTCGCGCACCCAGCCGGCACTCGCCGCGAAGCTCGACCTCGAGGTCCGCGGCAAGCGGCTGCACGCCACCGCGCGCAGCCCGAGCGCCGCGTGCCTGGCACGCTCGATCGACGGCACCGCGATCGACGATCCGATCGACTACCGCGTCGAGCTGCTCGTGAGCGTGGGCTGAGCTCGTGTCGAGCACGTGATGTCCACCGTCGATTCGCTCGTCCGCGTTCGCGTGCTGACCGCGCTCGGGCGCCGCACATGGTGCGTGCGCCGTCGCGCGCGCGCCACGGCGGAGGTGGCGCAGCGCGCTGGGTCGCGAGCTCAGCGCGTGGTCGCGGCCGTCGTGCTCGCGGTCGTGGCGCTCGCTGCGTTCAGCCTGCTCGGTGCTGCGACCGCCGCGGCGGATCCGATCGCTACCGTTCCGACCGCGGCAGTCCCGGCGGCTTCGGCCCCGGCGGCCGTCGGCCCTGCGCGTGGCGGCATCGCGAACGATCTTTACTTGTCCCGCCGCGGGATCGGGCTCGATCTGGATCTCGCCGGCGGTGCCCGCGTGCACGCCGGCGCCGGCGACGTCACGCGGTCGTGGTTCGCGCGTGCGCGCGCCGGCGTGCTGGTGTTCGACGAGCCTTCGTTCTGGAGCCTCGGCGTCGCGGGCCAGCTCGGTCCGTTGGCGTCGTCATCGCTCGGGGTCGAGCTCGCGTACGGCGAGGTCTTGTATGGCGTGACCGCGCAGGCCGGCGTGTTCCCGCTCGATACCACCGGCGGCACGGTGGTCGAGGCACAGCTCGGCTGGACCGTGTTCGCGGCGGAGTATCAACGGCGCGTCTCGGGACCGCGCGACGGTGATCAGGCGCTCGTGTTCGCGGTGCACGCGCCGCTCGGCATCATCTATCAGATGTTGCGCACGCCGCCCGGCGTGGTCGAGCACCGGGCCCGCTAGCCGCCCATCCCGTTGCCGCACGGGACATCGAGGCCAGGCGTCGTGCCGGCGAGCGTCGCGATCTCCGCGCTCGACAACGATCGCGCGTAGACATGCACGTCGTCGATCGCGCCGATCAGGCCGGTACCGAGGTCGGTGCCGCCGGTATTCGCGTTGGCGTCGATCGGGCCGGTCACCTTCTGACACGCTGCTTGCTTGCCGTCGACGAACGCGATCAGCTTGCCATCGCCATAGGTACAGGCCAGGTGGTGCCAGGTGCTGACCCCGAGGTTGATCGTGGTGTTGGCGTAGGCGCCCTTCGCGTAACAGAACAGGTGGTCGTGGTCGATCGCGAGCGCGTATTGCTTGGCGTTATCGAACAACCAGGGCCGCTCGGTCGGATCGAACACTTCGCTCCACAGCTCGACCGTGACGTGATCCGGAATATCGAGGTCGGCGGTCTCCGCGACGTGCAGCCGCGACGTGGCCGTGAACAGCGCGGCTTGCTGCGTGGTGGTGCGCGACACCGCCGAGACCAGCTGCGCGGCGCCGTCGTGGTGGAACGTCGAGCGATCCGCGACCGTCGGATCGAGCGAAGGATCCTCGAAGTCCAGGCACAGGCGCAGGCTGGTGTCATCGACGTGGCAGTCCTGCGCGACCGCGGTGTTGCCGTCGAGGGTGCCGGTGAGGCGTTGTGCATCCGGCTGCACAGCTTGTGCGGTCGGCTGGAAGCCGCACGCGCCGAGCGCGCCGAGCGCGATCGCGAGACCAAACCACGTCGACATCGTCGTCGGTAAGAGCAGGCCGCGTGCCACACGCTAGGTGCCGAGAACGACTCGCGCGACCGGTGCCACGCAGGGTCTGTGGACACCAGCTCATCGCATCAGGGCAGCAATTCGAGCGCCTTGGTGTAGTGGTAGGCGAGCTGCGAATCCCCATAGCGGTACCCGCGCCCCACACAGCAAGCGTCACGCACCGCGAGCCACGCGTGCCAGTCATGCGTCTGCACGGCCTCCGCGAGCCGCGCCTCGCAGTCGCGGGTACAGCGGTAGGCGGCGACCGGGCGGGGCTGCGGTGGCGGCGGCGGGCCGTCGAGCGCGACGAGCGCGCGCAGCGCGAACCACGGCCCAAAGATCGGATGGATCACGAGCTGGGTCGGTGCGAGCGCGCCGAGCCCCGCGGCGACCGCGATGCGTTGAAACGGCAAAAACGCGCCGTCGTACGGGCGATGCGAGAACCACACGCGTGCGCCGGGAAACCCGCGTGCGAACGTCTGCTCGGTATAGAGGTCGAGCGGATCGCGCGACGCGAGCAGCGCCGGATCGGCCGACCGCGCGGCGAGGAAGATCGGCCACAGCGCCCGCGTGTTGCCGACGAGCAGGCCGCGCCCGGAGAGCCCCGCGACCCCGGTCGCGCCGAGATCGAGCTCCTGGGTGACATCGAAGCCTGCGTCGGCGAGCACGCCGCGAAGATACCGCGATGGTACCGTCGTCGCGTGCCGGCGCAGCTGCATCACGAGCCGATCGCGAACGGCACCCCCGGGCAGTGGATGATCGCGCTGCATGGCATCCTCGGCTCCGGCGGCAACTGGCGCGGCATCGCGCGCAAGGTCATCGAACGGCGCCCCGAGTGGGGCATCGCCCTGGTCGATCTGCGCCACCACGGGCGCAGCGAGCCCGGCGGGCCACCGAACACCGTCGCCGCGTGCGCCGAGGACGTGCGCGCGCTCGCCGCCGAGCTCGGACCGACGCTGGGACCTGTCACCGCGATCGCCGGCCACAGCTTCGGCGGCAAGGTCGCGCTCGCGACGCGCGCGCTCGGCGGCATGCGCCAGACCTGGATGTTCGACGCGTCGCCGGGCGCGCGCCCCGATCGTGCCGAGGACTCGTCGGAGACCGTCACGCAGCTGCTCGGGCTGATGGAGCGGTTGCCGCGCACGTGGACCAAGCGCGAAGACTTCATCGCCGCGATCGTCGCGGCAGGCCATTCGAGGCGGCTCGCGCAGTGGCTCGCGATGAACGTCGTGCCCGCCGCCACCGGCTACGCGCTCCGGCTCGATCTCGCCGCGATCCGCGAGATGATCGGCGATTACCTCGCACGCGATCTATGGGCGAGCGCGTTCGACCCCACGCTCGGCGAGCTCGAGCTCGTGATCGCGACCCGCTCGGGCGTCGTCAATGCCGCCGACCGCGCGCGCGTGGCCTCGCCGCCGCCGCACCTCCACGTCGAGCTCGTCGAGGCCGGCCACTGGCTGCACATCGACGCGCCCGCCACGATCGTCGAGCTGTTGGCGACCCGGCTGCCCGGGGTCACGTGACCGTGATGCCACCGCCGTTGGCACGTGGCAACCAGATCTCGCGGGCTTGGACCCGAAAATAGCGCCACGGATCGGGCACGCCGCGCGCACTAACCAGCTTGGTGCTCGGTCTCGCCTGCCGAACAGGACCGTCAGCGACCGGCCGCGCAACGGGCCCGTCGCCGGCGTGTCGGCACGTCATGCGAGCCGTCGTGCTGGTCGGAGCCCTCGCCGCGTCGTTCGCATCGTCCACGCCGGCCCACGCCGAGGTCGGCTTCCGGTGGGATGCGCCGGCCGCGTGCCCGACCGTGTCGAGCATCGAGGCGCGGGTCGAACAGCGGCTCGGCCGCGCGCTCGATCCCGCGCTGGCGATCCACATCGCCGTCACGCAGCATGGCGGTCACTTCGTCGCGACGCTATCGCTCGGCACGGCCGAGCAACGATCGTTGACCAGCGACCGCTGCGACGCGCTCGCCGACGCGATCGCGATCATCGTGTCGCGCGTCGCCGAGGAGCACCACGCCGTCCCGGCCATGCCCGCCACCGCGGTCGCGCAGGACTGCCACGTC